>JAJZSZ010000012.1 GCA_021849365.1 Bacteroidota bacterium
TCGTAATCGATGTGCCCGTCCTGAAATGCAACGGCATCAACCACATCGTGGATTCCGTCGAAAATTTCGCTCCATTCTTTTTCGTGCTCCTGAACCGAAACCGAGTTAGCTTTGGTAATATCACTTCCAGCCGCCTCAACCGCTTTTTTACCATCAATCCACGGCGAAATAAAGGTTGGCAAACCGTCCGAAACATCCTTGCATTGCTTGCCCATGGCGTGAAAAGCGCCAATTGCCCCTTTGGTTTTCCGGCTGATTTCTCCGCTGATGTACCAACCCTGAAAACTCTTGTATTTGGTTCCGTATTTATTCCAGACTTCGTCAATCACATACTTGTTATCTTCAATTTCCCAGGTCAGGTCGCCTGTATCCCAGTATTTTCCTGAATCGTAAAGGCCGAAGTAAAATTTCATGCCGTATTTCTGGGCTAAGCGGCAATACATATCTACCAGATCAACTGATGGCATGTAACAATTGTGCTTTTTCAACAGGTATTCTGAAGGATACGTGATGAACTTCCGGTATCCCGAACGAATCATGATCACCGTGTCGATACCGATGGCTTTCATGTGGGCAAAATCGGCATCCCATTCTTTTTCGCCCCAGTTTTGGTGTGGAATGTCGTGCGAAATTTCGTCCAGAAAAGTCCCGGTAATTTTCAGTCCTTTGGCTTTCGGAACGATCAATTTCGATTCAATTTCTCCTGAAATTTCAGGTTTTGCCACATCTTCAGCAAACGTTGAGACCGACATTCCCAATGCCGAAAGTCCAACCAGTGATGACTTGGCTATAAAACTTCTGCGTGAATTATCTTTTTCCATATGGTTAGTTTGTTTGTTTCTTCTGATAAACCTTTACCCAATCGACCAGGAAAACATCGGGGAAAACGGTCTTTTCCAGACTTTTCAACGTTTCGGGCAACTCCATGCTCAAAATGAGGTATTCAGGAATATTTGAGATTCCAACAGTTTGCTCGTGAAACTTGTAGCCGTCAATAAAAAACGAATACGTTTCAGGTGTCCATTCAAATCCGAAGGTATGAAATCCATCACTCAGGCCTTTCAAATAGCTTTTTAGGGGACCAACCGATTTCATGTTTGGCCCGTATGCCCAGTGGAGCGCATGGGTAATGGTGTCGTTTCCCATTTCCCTGAAAAACTCAAAGATATCCATTTCAGTTCCAAATTTCGATGGGTTTTCTCCTTTAAAAATTTCGGGAGACTGCAACCAGAAAGCGGCCCAAACACCGATCGATTTTTGCAATTGAGCCCGGCATTCGAAATACCCGTATCTGGGATTAAAATGCTTTGCTGAACCAATTGCACTTCCTAAAATGCTGTCACCTTTTTGCAGCGCGAAAAGTTTAAGCATTCCGCCTTCCACTTTTACTGCCGATGCCGAGTTGTAGCCAATCCTACGAGGCCCCACACCGCGAACATTCCATTTCGTGGTATCTAACGAATTTCCCTTAAACTGATCATCCCAAACAAGCTTGTAGCCCATCGATTTTGGCGTAAAACGCTTTTGTGAAAGGGCATTATTTTCTGCCCTTTTCTGAGCAAAACCCGAAACAGAAATTACAAGCAATAGAAATAGTGCAAACTCTTTCATTTTAAAGCATTTTCTCCTGAATGAAATACTATTCCAGAATTTTCCATATTTCGTACAATCCTCGCGGAACATGGAAACAGCCTTTCCATTTACCGCCTTTCAGTTGAAGCAGCGGCTCGCCCTGACGATTCAGGTAGCCAAACCATTCGGCGTATTCCGGATCTTTAAAATGCTTCCATGAATACTCGTGAATCGTTTCGAACCAGTTTTTGCAGGCTTCATTTCCGGTTAACCGGTATGCCTTCGCCATGGAAATCAGTGTTTCGATGTGCACCCACCATAACTTTTGATCCCATTCCAATTGCTGAACCGGATGGCCCTTTAAATCGAGGAAATAGAAAATGCCCCCGTATTTCTGGTCCCAGCCTTTTTCCGTAGTGCGAAGTAAAATCTCGATACATTTATCAATCAAAGCCTTGTCGTTGTTACGAACGGCCAGATCCATCATGAACCACATTGACTCGTTGGAGTGTCCCGGATTCAGTAAACGGCCTTCGAACGAATCGCTGAAATTTCCTTCCGGAGTAACATTTTCGAGAATCAGCCCTGAGTTTTTGTCGTAGAAAACGTCCATTACTTCATGAATCAGCGGCTGAATAGTTTTATTTACCTGTTCGGTTCCCAGCAAATCTTCCATAATTAGCGACAAGTTGCACAAAATCATGGGCAAGGAGAAGCTTTTCAGCGGACGTGTTCCCGGATAAGCTTTGGTGTAGATGCCTTTTGTGTTGTGCTGACGATTCAAAATATTGCTGAAGGTATCGAGTGCCAGTTTTTTGTGCGATTCGTCGCCGGTTGCTTTGTACAACTCGCTGAACGCCATGGCAGCGAAACAGTCGGAGAAAATATTGTACGGTTGAATCAGTGGTTTTCCCTCGCGGGTAAGCGAAAAATACCAGTTTCCCTGCGCATCCATGCCGTATTTTTTCATGAATTCGGCTCCATGCAAAGCCATATCCAGCCATTCCTGGCGTTTCTCTACCTTGTTGTAAAGCATCGAGAACAACCAAACCTCCCGACCCTGCAACCACATAAATTTATCGGTGTCGAATACTTTTCCGTAACGATCGAGACAGGTGAAGTACCCGCCAAACTCCGAATCTTTCGAGTGATTCATCCAAAACGGCACAACCGAATCGAGCAATTCGGTTTTGTATTGTCCGGCGTATTTTGCTAATTCATTCATAGTATTGATTATTAGTAATTAAATTTTTTGCATATAGAAATCCTGAATTAAAAAACTTCACTAAATTAAATTTAATATTTAAACAAAAGTTATTTATTAAATATTTTTAATAAATAACTTACACAAATAAATAAACAACTAATAACCAACACCTAAACAAATCTAAGCGCTATAAAAAAGTTTATCGCGAAGGATATAACAGGCCCCTATAACCCCGGCCTTTGATCCCAAAGATGACATTTTCAGTTCCATGTCGAGACTAACCAGGCTTAATGAATATTTATGAATGCTGGTTTTCACAGGAAGCCGCAGGTACATTCCCGTTTCAGCCAAAGTTCCGCCCAACACAACCAGCTCCGGATTAAAAATATTGATTAGCAGAGAAAGATAACGACCTAACTTACCTCCTATTTCTTCAAGGATTTCAATACCAAGGGTATCTTCATTTCTGGTAATTGCCTGTAAAATATCGTCGACATTTATTTCCTCAATGGCTTTCTTTCCTGACAAAATGGATATGGAGCCTTCGTTGAGCGCTGTTTTGAATTTCCGTTCAAGCGCAATTCCTGAAATCTCAGTTTCGAGACACCCCTTTTTCCCACAATGGCAAATAATCTCGTTATCGAAAACCGGGCTATGACCAAATTCTCCGGAATACCCCGATTTTCCGTAGTAAAGCTTTCCATTGCAAATAATGCCTATTCCGACTCCCTGGCCAATATTCACGAAAATAACATCCTTCTCGCTTTTCACCACACCACAATTGTATTCACCATAAGTCATTGCTCGGGTATCATTCTCCAGGAAAGTTTTAATATTTATCTGCGATTCTATGATTTCACTCAACGGTTTTTCCTCAAAGAAGAAATAACTGTAGCTAAAGCCTTTTCTGGAATTAATGCGACCGCTAAGGTTAATGCAGGCTCCAATAATTTTTGATCGCGGAACTTTTGAATCATCAACAAACCGATTGATAATTGAGCACAACAATTGCAGCGATTCTTTTGTGTTATCGAGTGTATAAGCAATATGCTCAGCAAGCTTAACAAATTGATTATTAAAATCCTGAATTCCAATACTTATAGAATTTCGATGAACTTCAACTCCAAGATAATAGCAGGCGTTCGGGTTTATGCCATATTGCGATGGCCGTCTTCCGCCGGGCGTATCCACCTTGCCAGTTTCCGAAACGATTCCTTCTTCAATTAACTCAGAAATAATTTTGGTAACTGTAGGAATGCTAAAATCAGTTTCTTTACAAAGTTCGGCAATCGTCGCTTCGCCAGTAAGCGTAAGCCTTTTGATGATACTCTTTTTGAGTTTAATCAGTTTCAACGCTGAAAGCGAAATATCTTCAGGATAATCGAGCAGAATAGAAAGGCTCATAATAGTTTTTAAAACGATTTAATAACTAACAAATCCAGTTTAATATCTCAAAAGAAACGAATTGTCATTGAAAAACCAAACGATCAGGCTATTCGATTTAAATGATAAAAACCTGCATCTTTATCCCAGGAGATTCTTATTTTTGCTGCTGTTTTCTCCCAAAAACCAAAATTAAATCAACAACCCTGTTTCGGTATCGTAGTGGTGTTGTAGTGCTGAATTCAGGCTACATCACTAAAAAGAAGTTATTTAATTTTGATTAAACCACTAAATTCTGCCCCATGAAAAATTACATTCGTACGATTCTTTACAGCTGTTTTCTATTGGTATTTCTTTCAAATTGCCGTAAAGAAGAGCTTACTGACACCGGACTCAATCCGGTAAACCCCAACGAAGCAGAATCCTTTAGGTTGAAAAGCGCCACAACAACAATTAAGTTTTCTGGATATGATTGGTACGTAAAAGAAGGCTCAGCCCTTGGTCCCGGGCCAAACGAGTGGAGCGCCAGCAATGTTTGGGTTGACAGCGAAGGAAAACTTCATCTCCGGATTTCGTTTAACCCAACTACTCAAAAGTGGGAATGTGCCGATGTTTGGACAACAACAAATCTGGGTTTCGGAAAATATGAATGGTTTATCGATGGGAACATTGATCAGCTGGACAAGAATGTTGTTCTGGGATTGTTTAATTATCCGTCAGGACTTCGATATCCCGACGGCAGCAATGAAATTGACATTGAATTTGCCAAGTGGGGCGACGAAAGTGCCAACATCGGAAACTTTGTTGTGTGGCCTGCCAGACTAATCTCCGGTTATTCGAAATGGTCTGTTTCTTTTCCGGTTTCGCTCACCGGAACTTATACCACGCACCGGTTTAACTGGACATCAGGCAGCATCACTTTCCAAAGTTTACATGGTTGGCGCCTCGATGACAATAATCTTATTTACACAAAAACATTCACTCCTTCGCCTAAAAAAGCTAAAAGTTACATACCGCAGCAAGCCCTACCGGTTCATATAAACCTTTGGCTTTTTAGAGGTGCTGCTCCATCGAACAATTTGCCTGTTGAAGTTATCATAGGACGATTTACCAAGTCATAAAGCGAATGTTCTTTAAAAATAAAAGAGTTGGTAGGATACCAACTCTTTTATTTTTACTCGGTAGCCCTGTCGCCCTTGGCATCGAACATGTCGAGCATCGTTCCCTCAACGTGGTTATCACCTTTCTTTTCGAGATAGAGATACACATCGTAACCACTCGCTGTAAAATAAATTCTAACTGATTTTTCAGTTTCTTCAACATTCGAAACTTTTGGTGTCTCAGATTGATCATTACCTACAAATTCAGCTTTAAGTTTTCCTTCAACCCGTTCCAGTGAAACGACCATTTTAGCATCGCCATTTGGTGTTCCAGATACAAGCACATTCCATTTACCTACGAAAAAGTCGGATGTAGCCTGAGCTTGTGCATTGAAACTAACCGATAAAACGAGAAAAAAAATCCCTGCAAAAAATAAAATCGCTTTTTTCATAACTACTGTTTATTAATATATTATTCTTTTACAACTCGCTCACCGCTGACATTCAGCGTGTCCATATCTTTAATTGCCAGTGTCCCGACTACTTTGGCCTCGTCTTTTTTCTCCATAAAAAGGATAATATCGTTTCCATGTGAGCTGGTAAAATAGAGTTTTACCGAAGTTTCTTTTTCTTCGGTTGATGAAAACTTTATGGCATTCTCATCACCTATTTTGATATCACCGAAAAGCTTGCCGTCTTTACGCTCAAGGCCAACTACCATTTGGGTTTCGCCACCTGGCCCTCCTGCTGCAATAACATTCCACTTTCCGGTAAAATAATCAGAACCCGACTGCACCGAGACTTCAGTCCCAAACGAGATGAGCATGAAAAACATACCTGAAATGAATAAGATTACTTTTCTCATGATGATATTTTTTAAGTTTCCATAAAAACAAACACCAGCTATCACTTTGTTAAAAAGCTGATTAAAGCATAAAACTTACTTTTCGTTAAGAGAAGGATGTGATTTTGTCTAAGCCTTCTTGTTCTCCAAACGGTTTTACACTACGCAAATGTTCTTCCAATTCCAGAATGCCTTTGGGAGTGCATATTCCACGGATATAGGGCACTATAGTATTGAGGAAAACGTCGTAGGGCGAGGCTCCAAACTTTTTGAACTGCTCGGTACGGGCTATAGCATTGTACAAAATATAAATGCTTTCCATTGCCACGGCAGGTTGTATTCCAGCATAAAAAACACCATCGTTCACACCTTTGAGAAGAAGAATCTGAAATTGCTGGCCAAACTTTGCACCAACTGCTTTTTCAATGTTTCTTTCAAGCTTAGGATAATAATAATGTAAATCCCAATAAAACAAATCATTGACATTATAGTCCCGTTCAACAGCCAAATACCAAATATCGAACAAAAGAGAAATGGTACTCTGATCGGCAGTACGGGTCTCAAAAATTTTATATTGCTGAGCATAAAGAAGATGCAGTACCTCTTCCAGTAATTCTTCTTTGCTTTTATAGTACTTGTAAACCGTTTTTGTTGAAATGCCCAAAGGCTCAATGAGTCTTTTTATCGACATTCCCCGAATGCCAAACTTCAAAAACTGACTGAGTGCTGTATGCAGAATTTCTTCTTTCATAAAAAGCCATGGAAAATATTAATAGATAAATATTTTCCACAAAGAAAATGGAA
Organism: Bacteroidota bacterium; assembly: GCA_021849365.1. Classification (GTDB taxonomy): domain Bacteria; phylum Bacteroidota; class Bacteroidia; order Bacteroidales; family Prolixibacteraceae; genus Aquipluma. Next base: position 6,911 of record JAJZSZ010000012.1, read on the forward strand.
AATATTTTAATCTATAAATTTTCCATGTATGTTGTATAAAATATCCGACTAGATTTCAGCAGGTTAATAAGGCTAGAACAAGGGAATACTTAGCTGTGGGCATTCCAGATTGTTATTATTGGAAACAAAATCAGGGACGAAATTATTTTCAGCCAAAGAACTTCAACATAGTTATGACTGAAGTTTTTTTAGAGAAATTTATCGCTACCGGAAATTTCAATGCGATACTTGAAGTAAGAGAACAAAATAAAAAACCCTCTGAACTGCTTGTCCAGAGGGAATCTTTGTACTGGTATCCCGGTTGGGGGTGTAACCTTTAGTATATCAGAATGATTATCAACACTTTAAAAACTAAAATAAAAACGGGTCCCGATATAGTCCCTCACTGATTTTCAACTCATTTTCATCCAAAATTAAACAAATTTAATGAAAATATATAAACTTAAAATAATAAAAATGCAAGCTACGATTCAGGTTATTTCTTTTCACAAAATGCTTGTTATATTGATCAAATTCAACTTGTATTTCTTATTCTGTAACTATACCGTATAATCAGTTTCAAAATCAGGAAAGCAAATTTTGTTTGTTATAAATGACAAAAATATCTATATTTGCATATGTGTCATTTATAAATACAGAATGAAAAAATACATTACCCGGGAAATCTATAAAAAAAGTATAGACCGTTATATTGGCAAGGAGATAATCAAAGTACTGATTGGACAGCGTAGAGTTGGTAAAAGTTATCTCTTATTTCAGGCTATGGACAGTATAAAAGAACTATTTCCAAATCCTAATATCATATACATCAATCTGGAAATGAACGAATTTGAGAAACTAACAACTTCAGATTCTCTTTACCAGTTCATAAAATCAGAATCGAAAGCCGGAGAATTGAATTTCCTGATGATTGACGAAATTCAGATGGTTCCCGAATTCGAAAAAACTTTAAGAAGTCTTCTGGCAGAGGGAGGATATGATATTTATTGCACCGGGAGCAATGCTCATATTCTTTCAGGAGAACTCGGAACATATTTAGGCGGCAGATATATTGAGATTCCGGTTTATGCATTGAGTTATCCAGAATTTTTACTCTTTCATAAGCTTGAAAACACTATCGATAGTCTCAACAAGTATTTGAAGTATGGTGGCCTTCCTTATTTAATTCATTTGGACCTTACGGATGAAACCGTTTTTGATTATCTCAAAAATATAAGCCAGTCAATCCTTTTCAGGGATGTTGTTTCAAGGTTTGAAGTGCGCAATGTTGATTTTCTGGTCAGGCTTATTAAATATTTGGCGAATGAAACCGGTAACCTCATTTCAGCAAGAGGGATTGGTAATTTCCTGAAATCTCAAAATATCTCCATTTCAATAACAGCGATCCTAAATTATCTGAATTATCTCACAACTGCTATGTTGATATCGAATGTTCAGCGGTCTGACATTCAAGGGAAAAAGGTTTTTGAGGTTGGTGAGAAATATTACTTTAATGATATTGGGCTTAGGAATTCCATTGCAGGGTTTTCTCCATTTGATTTAGGACAGATCATTGAAAATGCAGTCTATCTTCATCTTAAATCTATTGGTTATTCTGTCTTGATTGGGAAGCAAAATGAAAAGGAAATCGATTTTATTGGGGAACGTCAATCTGAAAAAATTTATATTCAGGTGGCATTAAGAATTACAGAGAAACAAACCATGGAAAGAGAGTTTGGAAATCTGATGGCAATAAAAGATAACTATCCCAAATATGTAATCACCTTGGATGATTATTCAGGAACAAGTTATGAAGGTATTATTCACATCCCATTGAGGAAATTCCTATCCGATTTCTTATAGATGATGTTCCCTCAAACTATATAAATCAATCCTGCAACCACTATTTCATTTGCGAAAGCCGATAAGTCAGAAAATATTCTACTTTTATTCTTTGAAAACCTACGATGCCTTTCGATGGACACGAGCAATCAGACAAAAGAGCTTTTTTTATATGAAGAAATGAAGAGGGGGAAGGAATATGCCTTCGATTTCTTCTTTAATTACTATTATCCAGGTCTCTGTGTCTATGCTCAAAAGATGATCTCGCTCCCTGAAGAAGAAGCAAGAGATATAGTCCAGGATGTTTTCGTTAAGTTTTGGAACGACCGTGAAAAACTAGGAATCCAGTTTTCTATTCGGTCATATTTGTTTGTCTCCGTAAAAAACAAATGTTTCGATGTCCTGCGAAAGAAAAACAGAAATATAAAAGTTCAGGAAATCTCCAGTGAGCACGATATTGCCAATGAATCATTTGAAACCTATGTTTTATCAGAACTTGAAACCCTGTTTAATAACAGTCTGAACAAATTGCCTGAGCGTTGTCGCGAAATATTTGAACTGAGTCGTTTGCATGGCCTTAAAAACCGCGAAATTGCCGCGAAGTTGAATTTATCTGAGAAAACAGTAGAGAATCAGGTAACAAAAGCACTCCATATTTTAAAAGAAGAACTAAAAGATTACCTGCCATTATTGGCACTTTTCGAGTTTTTTCACTTTCTCCGGTAGTTCTGATTGCTTTACTTCAGTTATTTTCTGAAATTGCATGGGGGGTAATTCAAAAAATTACGTCTTATCTAATGTAAATGCACAAGAAAAGTGGAAAACAAGAATTTCATATATAATTTAATTGCGCTGGAAATTACCAGTGGGCTGGATAAGCAACAAAAAGAAGATCTGCAATCGTGGCTTGAAATGTCGCAGGAAAACAGAACTGAGTACAATAATGTAGTCAAGCTTTTGACTTATTCTGACAGACTGGTTGCAATGAAGAGAATTAATGCCGACCGAGATCTATTATCTGTCAAGAAAAAACTGAATCGCCAACCCGGAAGCAACACTTTACTCCTAAGTTTTCAAAGAGTTGCTGCTATCCTGATCGTACCTCTTCTCATCTACACTGCATGGAGTATATTTGGTTCTCCAGAAATCTCGAAAAAGAATGTCGTGATGAAAAGTTCTGAAACCGCATTTGGTGTCCGTTCTCAAATTCAATTAAGTGATGGAACAAAGGTCTGGATAAATTCAGGCAGTAAATTAACATACCCTGAAGAGTTCAGTGGCAATTCTCGCGAGGTAAAGTTAGTTGGAGAAGCTTATTTTCAAGTCAAATCTGACAATGAGCATCCGTTCTATGTCGATTTAAACGGCTACAAAGTAAAAGCAACCGGAACACGTTTTAATATATCCAATTACCCAGAGGATAAAGAAATATCCACTTATCTGGAACATGGCAAAATTTCTTTGTTCGCTTATTCTGACCTAATACAGGAAAAGTTTATACAGAAGCTAAATGAAAAGGAATTAATCATTGTTAATAAGGCACAAAAGCAATATCGGGTTCAAAATACCGACGGGTATAAATATTTAGCATGGATAGATGGGGCTTTGATATTTAAGAATGACAATACAAATGATGTGGCTACCCGGCTTGGTCGCTGGTTTAATGCTGAGGTAATTATTGATGACGAATTATCAAAAAGCGATTATGTTTTTACTGCAACTTTTAAACAGGAGTCACTTGAAGAAGCGTTGAAACTATTGGCTTACAGCTCACCTATAACCTATAAGATAATTTCAGAATCGCAAAGAAATGATTCTTCATTCAATAAACGTAAAGTAATAATCTCAAAAAAATAAAAATATGGACTAAACAGGAACACAAAAGAACCTATTAAAAAAGGGAAGCTGGTAACTCCCCTTTCAAAAAATCCTGTGTGGACAGGACCTAATTAAAGTATAAACTTAATATCTACAAACTTATGAAAAAAAATCATTCCCTGTATGGGAAAGCGGACACTTATGTCCCGCTAAAAAAAATTATTAGAAAGATGAAACTGACTTTACTAATTGTTTTACTCTCTGTTGTTCAGATGTTTGCAAGCAGTGTTTATTCCCAAAACACACGGTTTAGCTTAAAACAAGAAAATACAACCATTGAAAATATCTTGGGTGTAATTGAGAACCAGTCAGAATATTATTTTCTATACAATGGCAAATTGGTCGATGTTACACAAAAAATAAGTATAAATATTGAAAACCAGAATATCGAAAAAACTTTGGATGAGCTTTTCAGAAATACCAATATCGCGTTCAAGGTCTATGATCGCCAGGTAGTTCTATCTCTGTCAGATGGTGTCAGTAGCGTGCAGCAACAAAAATCCATTTCAGGTAAAGTAACCGACTCCTCTGGGGAACCGCTTCCTGGTGTTTCGGTAGTAGTTAAAGGCACAACCACCGGAGTTATTACCGATATGGATGGGAAATATACTATTCCCAAAATCCCTGAAAATGCAACTTTACTGTTTTCGTTTGTGGGAATGAAGACACAGGAATTAACCGTTGGCAACAAAACAACAATGAATATAACTCTTGTTGAAGATGCCATTGGAATTGAAGAAGTAGTTGCGATTGGTTACGGTACAGTTAAAAAAAGTGACCTTACTGGTTCTGTTTCATCAGTAAAAACGAATGAGTTACAACAAACCCCAATGACATCTATCGATCAGGGGTTAATTGGCCGGGCTTCTGGAGTGCAAGTTACCCAAACATCTGGTATGCCTGGAGCGGTGGCATCAATTCGTGTTCGTGGAAGCAGCTCTCTTCAGGGAGGAAATGAACCCCTTTATGTTATTGACGGATTCCCCGTATATAGTGGAAGTGGTTTTGGAAATACCGGAGGAAATGTGCAAATGAGTGGACTTTCAACTGTTAATCCTAACGACATTGAATCAATAGAAATTCTTAAAGATGCTGCTGCAACTGCCATTTATGGAGCTCGTGCCGCAAACGGTGTTGTGTTGATTACAACGAAAACAGGTAAAAAGGGTCACGATATTGTTACGTTTGAAGCTAATTACGGCATCCAGAATATAACAAAAAAGATTGATGTTATGGGCGCTCAGGAATATGCCGCACTGGTTAATGAGGCCTATACAAATGACAAGTTAACAGCCCCTTACGATGCCACTAAGTTATCTGAAATTGCGAAATTAGGTCGTGGTACCGATTGGCAGGATGAAATATTCAGGGTAGGAAAAACACAAAACTATCAATTAACATTCTCAGGTGGAGATGAAAAAACCTCATACGCTATTTCAGGAAGTTATTTCGATCAGCAAGGTGTAATAATCAATTCTAACTTCAAGCGTTATTCCACCCGATTGAATTTAGATCGAAAAATTAATGAAGTATTTAAAATTGGAACAAATTTTTCAATTAGCCACACCATAAACAATGCTATTGCAACTGATTCAGGCGGCGAAACAGGTGTTATTACCGGAGCATTGAAAATGAATCCAATTTTACCTGTTTATTCTAATCCTTTAACTGGTGAATATACGCAGGTTAATACACCCGGAACCCTTGAACCCAATCCGGTAGCAACTGCAAAAGAGCAGATTTTTAACAATGCCACTTCTCGTATTTTGGGTGATATTTATGGAGAATGGAAAATCGCAGAAGGGCTAGTCGCGAAAGTAACTATTGGTGCTGACGTTCTCTATGACAAATCAAACCAATATACGCCTTCTGTAATTTATCAGTCTAATGGAAAAGCAACTGCCAGCATTGGCGTAAACCGTTCCATAAACTGGTTGAATGAAAATACACTCAACTGGACAAAAACCATTAATAAAATTCACTCTTTCAATGTACTTGGAGGTTTTACCATGCAGCAAAATAATACAGAATATGTCATGGCATCGTCATCTAGTTTTGTAAACAATGTCATGACGTATAATAACCTGGGAGCAGGAGCTTTGTACAATCAACCAGGATCATCAGCAGAGCAATGGAACTTAATGTCGTATCTGTCACGCGTCAATTACACCTTGATGAATCGTTATCTGTTTTCTGTAAATGCCCGCGTAGATGGTTCTTCACGTTTTGGAACGAATAACAAATATGGATTTTTCCCTTCAGGCTCTTTCGGATGGCGGGTTACTGAAGAAAAATTTATGCAAACACTCAAAAAAACAGTAACTAACTTGAAAATAAGGGGAAGTTACGGGTTTACCGGAAATACCGAAATCGGAGTTTACCAATCGCTTGCAACATTAGGTAATTCCAGTTGGATGATCGGAAACCAACTGGTCTCAGGGTTCTATCCCAATAGAATACCAAATCCAGACCTGAGATGGGAAAGAACTGGACAGCTCGATTTTGGGTTTGATCTGGGTCTATATCAAAACAAGATTCGATTTACAGCAGACTATTATCGGAAGAAAACAACAGACTTACTCTATGATGTCTCTGTTCCCACGGTTTCTGGTTATCAAACGATGCTTAAAAATATTGGAAGCGTTGAAAACAAAGGACTTGAATTCTCTATTGAAAGTGATAATCTGACAGGTGCCTTTAGGTGGACAACCGCATTCAATATTTCATTTAATAAGAATAAAGTACTTGAATTGGGTGGTGAATCGTACAAAGAAATGCCTGAAGGTGATGGGCACCTGAAAACAGGTTCGTTTCGCCGTTTAATAGTAGGGCAACCCATTGGTGTATTTTATGGTTATCGCTTTGATGGTATTTTCCAAAACACCGATGAAACAGCTAAACAAACTTCGTCAACATCTCCAATTGGTGTTGGATTGCGTCGCTACAAAGATCTAAATGGTGATGGTAAAATAGATGCAACAAATGATCGCGAAATTTTAGGTGATGCAAACCCTAAATTTTTTGGTGGCCTTACGAATACATTTAGTTTCAAAAACATTGAATTGACTTGTTTCTTTCAGTATAATTATGGAAACAAGATATTTAACTACAACGCCATTGAATCGGAAACCCCAACAGGGGGGCAAAATGTGTATGCTGATCTGGTCAACAGATGGACCCCAACCAACCCCAGCAACATATATCCAAAAGCCAATACCAACCGTGCCGTTTTAGTTAGCGACCGATTTGTTGAAGACGGTTCTTATCTGAAGTTTAAAACACTGTCATTATCCTATAATTTTCAAAATCTAAGAATCAAAAACATTCAGGGAATCAAAATCTATGTTACCGGTCAGAATTTACTGACATGGACAAAATATCGTGGATATGATCCTGAAGTAAGTTATAGAGGAGCTTCGACCTTGCAGGCCGGTGAGGATTATGGTGGTTATCCACAATCCAGAACAATAATGATGGGAGTTAAAATCGATATGAAATAATCTAAAAATCTGATAACAATGAAAAAAATAATATTCTATACCTTTTTGACTTTTCTGTCCGTTTTTTCATCTTGTTCTTCTTTTTTAGATGAAAAACCCAAGGATCGATTGGTCGTTGATAATTTCTATTCCAGTGCCAAAGATGGGCAAGCGGCTGTCGATGCCACTTATGCACAGCTTAATACTCTTTACAACAGATTGATGTATATGCTTGGAGACCTTCCTACTGATGATATGAAAAATGGACTGGGGATGCCAAATGCTTTCCTGCAAAATCTTGAATTCCTTCGCATTGATTCACAGAATACGTTTGTAAAAGATATGTGGGTAAACTGCTACGCTGGTATTTCACGAGCGAATGCTGCCATCAACAATATTCCAAATATCACAATGGACGAGACTCTTAAAAGCAGATTTATTGCTGAGGCCAGATTTCTAAGAGCGCTTTACTATTTTAATCTGGTGCGATTCTTTGGGGATGTCCCTCTTATTACGAAACTTGAAACCATTGAAGATGCGCTGGGGCCTCGAATTCCTAAAGATCAGATTTATCAACAAATTATCGATGATTTGAGTTTTGCAGAAACCAATTTGCCTCTCAGAAAAGATTATGGCAGTAAAGATGAGGGACGCGCAACTAAAGGTGCTGCAAAGATTTTGCTTGGAAAAGTTTACCTAACCAAAGGTGACTTTCCGAAAGCTAAAGATAAATTGGCTGAAGTGGTTGAAGCAGAAAGTACTTATGGTTATGGGTTGGTACCCAATTACGCCGACAATTGGAACCCTGCTAAGGAGCCTGGTATCGAGGCTGTTCTTTATCTTGATTACAAAAAGGCACCATATGTAAACAATGGGGAAATGGGACTAGCAGGTCCAAAATATTCAGTTCCGGGGGGAAATATTGGAGTAACCGGGTCCAATGAAGCTGACATTCCAACACGTGAATTGTACGATCAGTTTGATGCAAAAGACACCCGTAGAAGTAAAAATTTCAAGTTTGATTTTCTTAATCCAGTAACCGGGAAAATCCTGACTTCTTCAATTCCACTTTCAGGAAAATATTGGTTGGATGGTGTTCTTTCTTCGACAGATTGTGATGTCAATATGCATATAATTCGTTATGCCGATGCTATTTTGATGTATGCTGAAGCGCTTAACGAAACAGGTGATGCTATAAATGCGTTGACACAATTGAATCGAGTCAGAACACGTGCTTTCGGCGATGCAAGTGGAAATCTTTCGGCGATGTCTAAAGATGATTTCAAAAAAGCGGTTATCAACGAGCGAAGATTGGAATTTGTACACGAAGGTAATCGTTGGTTCGACCTGTCGAGAACAGGAACTTTCGTTCAACGAATGAAAGATCACAGTGCCTATGAATCAAAAGTCGCAGAGAAAAATAAAACTGATATAGCTCTAAACGTTAAAGATGCACATTTATTGATGCCTATTCCTCAGGTAGAACGTGATTTAAATCCTCTTTTGACACAAAATCCAGGATACTAATCGAAGAATAATTTAAGTAAGAACCGGAGATAATTATCTGGTTCTTACTTAAATTTATAAGCGATCTATCATTTATCTTCAGCTTGAAAAAAAATAGTTAAAATGAATTTAAAACTTAACCTATCCAAAAACAGTCTTACTGGCTTGATCGGTGTGGCTGCAACAATCTTGGGTTGTTCTCATACTGACAAGCCCGTTGCGAAACAGCCCAATATCATCTTCATCATGAGCGACGATCATGCCTATCAGGCCATCAGCGCTTATGGCGGCCCATTGGCCAAACTGGCACCCACACCCAACATCGATCGAATTGCCAGTGACGGTATGATTTTCAATCGGTGTATGGTTACCAATTCCATTTGTGGCCCTTCGAGAGCGACTATACTTTCGGGTAAATACAGTCATGTCAATGGATTTATAGACAATACCGCTGACGCGAAGTTTGATTTCACACAGAATACTTTTGCGAAAGAACTCCAAAAAACAGGCTATCGCACGGCGGTCATTGGGAAACTGCATTTGGGCGGCGTCCCAACTGGTTTTGATTATTACGACATTCTCCCGGGACAGGGCAGGTACTACAACCCTCAATTTATAAATCCGCAAGGCCAGTACGAAGTCGAGGGCTATGCTACTGAAGTGATCACCGACAAAACAGTTAAATGGCTGAGCGAGGTAAAAGACTCAAAACAACCTTTTATGGTTATGATGTGGCACAAGGCCCCTCACCGTAGCTGGGAGCCAGGCCCCAATGAATTGGGCATGTACGAAGATGTTACTTTCCCAGAGCCGCCAACTCTTTTTGATGATTATTCAGGAGCCAGAGAGGCAGCTGCTTTAAACAATATGACCATTGCCAATACGATGACCATGGATCGGGACTTAAAGATGTCGGATAAACCAAGGTTCGGTTTGAACGAAAAACAGCTGGAAAAGTGGAATGCTGTATATGGCCCCATATATGAAAAATATAAGAAAACGAATCCAACAGGCGACGATCTGGTAAGGTTTAAATATCAGCGCTATGTGCGGGATTACCTGGCATGTGTTGCAGCAGTGGATAAAAGCGTAGGGAAAGTACTTGATTATTTGAAGGAAAGCGGTTTGGATAAGAATACTATTGTCGTTTATTCCTCTGATCAGGGATTTTATTTGGGAGAACATGGCTGGTTCGACAAGCGCTGGATGTACAAGGAATCGCTGAATACTCCTTTGCTGATTAGCTGGCCAGGGGTAATAAAACCAGGAACGGTCAATAATGACATAGTTTCAAATCTGGATTTTGGTGAAACTTTTCTCGACATTGCCGGAGCAAAAATTCCGGAAGATATGCAGGGAAGAAGCATGTTACCAATACTGAAAGGGCAGACACCTTCCGATTGGAGAAAAGCGCATTATTATCATTATTATGAACATCCGTCGGAACACAATGTAATGCGACATTATGGAATAACAACCGACAAGTATAAGTTGATTCATTTCTATTACGACATTGATGAATGGGAATTGTATGATTTGGAGAAGGATCCGATGGAAATGAAAAATGTTTACAATGATCAGGCTTATACCGAAGTTAGGCAAGACCTTCATAAACAACTAGATAATCTTAGGATTCAATATCATGATAGTGATTCATTGTCGAAGAAATTTATCGATGAGTACAATGAGAAAGTAAAGAAGAATCCAAGGATTGAATATTGGAAATTATCGGCAAAGGATATGCAAAAATTGTTTACCCAACCGGCCAAACAATAAAACATTTATTCAAGAAATATCTGTTTGTTTTCTCACTTGAATTTAGGAGTGGCTGGGTTAGTAGCTTCTACCTCAATTATTTCATTTTGGCATACATACTAATTTAGAATATTCATGAATATTTTACCTAAAGTATCTATTGGACTATCATTGCTTATGTCAGGTACATATGCATTTAGTCAAGCAAATTCGAAATCTAAGATTATTAAACCCAATATTGTCCTGATATTTATGGATGATATGGGTTACGGCGATTTGAGTTGCAGTGGGGCAACTCAATATAAAACGCCTAATCTTGATCGATTGGCTGCACAAGGTATTAGGTTTACAAACTTTGTATCGGCACAGGCAGTTTGCAGCGCTTCCCGCGCAGGAATTTTAACGGGTTGCTACCCAAATCGTGTAGGAATTTCAGGAGCGTTGATGCCTAATGCAGAGATTGGATTAAATCCTTCAGAAGAAACGATTCCTGAAATTTTAAAAAAGCAAGACTATAAAACTGGAGCAATCGGCAAGTGGCATTTGGGACATCATCGGCAATTTTTGCCTTTGCAGCAAGGTTTTGATGAGTACCTTGGGCTTCCTTATTCGAACGACATGTGGCCTGTTTTTTTTGATGGTAGCCGAAATGTTTCGAAAGAATATGCCAGAAAATTAAATTATCCCGAATTGCCACTAATCAGGAATAACGATAAGATTCGGGAGTTAAAAACGCTGGATGATCAGGCCGGATTGACAACTCTCTATACCGAAACAGCAGTTGATTTTATCAAAAGAAACAAGAATAACCCGTTCTTCCTTTACCTGGCACATTCAATGCCTCATGTCCCGTTGGCCGTTTCCTCTAAATTTAAAGGGAAAAGCGAACAGGGTTTGTATGGTGATGTGATGATGGAGATAGACTGGTCTGTGGGTGAAATTTTGAAGGCACTTGAACAGAACGGTCTGGAGAAAAATACACTGGTTATTTTTACTTCTGATAATGGCCCGTGGATCAATTTTGGAAATCATGCTGGTTCGACAGGTGGTTTACGAGAGGGAAAAGGGAATAGTTTTGAAGGAGGTCAGCGGGTTCCATGTCTGATGAAATGGCCGGGGCACATTCAGGAAGGGACAGTTTGCAACAAGCTGGCTTCAACTATTGATATTCTGCCAACCTTGGCTTCAATTACCAATTCGCCACTTCCGGAGAAAAAAATAGATGGGGTGAATATTTTGCCGCTTCTGCTTGGCGACGGAAATGCCAACCCGCGCGAATCGTTCCTTTATTATTACCGCAAAAACAGCTTGGAAGCCGTTCGTAAAGGTGACTGGAAACTGGTATTTGCACATCCTGGCCGCACTTATATCGGGTTCAAGCCAGGAACGGATGGATTTCCCGGCGAAGTAAATGAGAACTTTCAGTTTGAAGAAGGCTTGTATGACCTTCGGCGCGATCCGGGCGAACGGTACGATGTGAAAGAATATTATCCGGAAGTTGTTGCCGAACTCAAGAAACTAGCCGATGAGGCCCGGATTGATCTGGGTGACGATATTCAAAAGGCCGAAGGAGCAAATCGAAGGATGCCTGGTCGCATTAATGATAATTAGTTTTAAAAGTCGAGATTAATTTAAACCATAAAACCAAAGAAATGAGAAACTTTAAAATACTTGTAGCTTCACTGGCTCTTACAAGTTTTAATACTTCTGCGAAATCAAATCAACATCAACTACCCAAATTAGATAACAATGGTAAACCCAGGAATGTTGTTTTCATCCTGTCTGACGACCATCGGTATGATTATATGGGATTTGTTGGAAAAGTTCCATGGCTCAAAACTCCGAATTTGGATCGTATGGCTGCTGAAGGTGCATACATTAAGAATGCATTTGTAACTACGTCACTATGCTCCCCAAGCCGTGCTTCTATTCTGACTGGGTTATACTCACATACACATAAGGTCGTTGATAATTCAGCTCCTCTTCCGGATGGATTAACCTTTTTTCCGCAATACCTTCAAAAAGTAGGCTACAAAACCAGTTTTTTTGGCAAGTGGCACATGGGCAACGATTCTGGAGATCCACAACCCGGCTTTGACCAGTGGGAAGGTTTTAAAGGGCAGGGAGAATATTACAATCCCAGGATAAATACAAACGGAGTTTGGAAACAATATAAAGACAGTATTTATTCAACTGATTTACTTACAGAACATGCTATTGACTTTATGAAGAAGCAAGTGGTTGCCAAAAAGAACTTCTTTGTATATCTATCGCTAAAAGGGTTGCATGATGATTTCCAACCGGCGAAACGGCATAAGGGTTACTATGCAGACAAAGAAGTAGTTCTTCCTGAGAGTTTCTATACTCCTCTCTATGGAATAAAACAACTTCCAACGATAGACCCAAAAACAGGCAAAGCAGCACAGGGAAAGGAATATTATGGAGAGAATATGATGCCCAACTGGGTTAAAAATCAACGCGAAAGTTGGCACGGTGTTGACTATTCTTACCATGGCCGTCCATGGAAAGTTCAGGTAATTAATTATTGTGAGACTTTGCTATCGGTAGATGAAAGCGTTGGTTCTGTTCTTGACTACCTAAAAGATGCAGGGATTGATGAAAATACTTTGGTAATATACATGGGAGACAATGGCTTTGCCTGGGGCGAGCACGGACTAATCGATAAACGTCAGTTTTACGAAGAATCGGTAAGAGTTCCGATGTTGGCAAGGTGTCCGGAATTATTTAAAGGTGGACAGGTATTGGAAAAGATGGTACAAAATGTTGATATTGCGCCTACGATTCTGGCTTGTGCGGGATTAGACAAATCTCAGGAAATGGTAGGAAGCAATTTTATTCCTTTGTTGCAAGGAAAAGATATCCCATGGCGCAATCGTATTTTCTATGAATATTACTGGGAACATGAATTCCCTCAAACGCCTACCATGCATGGAGTCCGCACTGATCAGTACAAGTACATCAGGTATTATGGGGTTTGGGATACCAACGAGTTTTACGACTTAAAAAACGATCCCAATGAAATGCATAATCTGATTGAAGTCCCGGCACTTCAGGACACCATCAAACGATTAGACCACGATCTATACGATTGGATGGAATCAACCGGAGGAATGTATATTCCACTAAAACGAACTGAACGACCTCACTTTGATCATCGAAATAAAGGAAACTATTAATCTGAATAATTTTCAATTATTATTATATATTGAGTTCTTTTAACTTCAGGATATTCCCCTTTGCTAGTGTTAGGCAAAGGGGAATCTTATAAAGGCCCTGAATATTAAAACGAACAAACAACACTGTATGGTATGGCCAAGCATCGTCCTCTAAATTCAGTATTAATCAAGCCCACTGGTCCCGATTGTAACCTGGATTGTAGCTATTGTTTTTATCTAGAGAAATCGGAGTTATTTATACAATCGCCGGTACACCGGATGAGCCCTGAAATTCAGGAAGAGTTAATCCGGCAGGTGATGCAACAGTCGGGCGACAATGTTTCGCTGGCTTGGCAGGGAGGAGAACCAACTTTGATGGGACTCGATTTTTATAAGCGCGCCATTGAACTGGAGAAAAAATACGGACACAATCAGTCAGTGGGAAACGGCTTGCAAACCAACGGAATATTGCTTGACAAAAACTGGGCTTCTTTTTTGAAGGAATACGACTGGCTGGTTGGGATTTCGCTGGATGGTCCTCAACACATTCATGATCGATACCGTTTCGACAAAGGACAAAAAGGCACCCACAAAAGAGTGGAGGAAAATGCTATCATGCTTCAACAGGAAGGAGTTGCTGCCAATGCGATGTGTGTACTTACATCCTATTCCGTTCAGTTTCCTGATGAATTGTATGCTTATTACAAGAACTTAGGATATACGTTTATGCAGTTTATACCGATTGTTGAAACGGATAAAAACGATCCAACCAAAGCTGCGCCTTTTTCAGTCTCGGCTGTCGATTACGGAAATTTCCTGATCCGTATGTTCGATTTATGGCAGGCCGATTTTAGATATGGAGTTCCAACCACATCAATCCGTCATTTCGAATCGGTTTTTCATTCGTATGTTGGGATGGAAGCCCCCGAATGTACCTCGATGAAAGAATGTGGTCCATACGTGGTGGTTGAGCATAATGGGAATGTGTATAGTTGCGACTTTTTTGTGGAGCCCAAATGGAAATTGGGTAACGTGATGCACGACCGGATCATCAACATGATGAATTCGAAAACCCAACAAACTTTTGGAGCCGCCAAAGCTGTTCTGCCACGCGAATGCCGTCAATGCAGCTGGTTACGCCATTGTTATGGAGGATGTACCAAAGATCGCATCAAAGATCCGGAAGATCATCGCAAACCGCGGTTCTGTACCACAACTAAAATGTTCCTGAAACATGCCGATCCGACTCTGAAAATAATGGCAGAACAATGGAAAGATAAGCAGGCCATCCAACACAAGAAACAAAGATCAGGAGGTGTTTACAATGCCTTCGACGATTTTATGAAAAGGTCGGAAACTTAAGGTTGGAAGTACTGTTTTTGGGAAAGAAACCTGTTTACAATCAAACAAAAACAAAATGGACAAGCAGAAAGAATTAAAATATTTTCAAGTCTGGATAATTATTGCTGTCATTCTGGCTTTCACATTAAGCGGTTGTCATTCAAAGTCAAAGAATCCAGATAAAGGAGTGGAGCAAAAGACTGATTCAGTAAACGGTAAATTGTCCTGCTGTTCATCAAACTTGCCGGTTCGACCGTTCATGGGGACCACTGATTCCGTCAAAAATAATTATTCGTCAGTCAAACAATCGAACCACAATGATATGGTTCTGATTTCAGGAGGAAGCTTTGTAATGGGTGGAGATTCATTATGGGGCAGGGCAGATGAGTTTCCACGACATGAAGTGAAAGTTTCGTCTTTTTATATGGACAAACACGAAGTAACCAATGCCCAGTTTCTGACTTTTATTGAGGCTACTGGTTATTTGACCACAGCAGAAAAAAAACCAGAATGGGAGGAATTGAAAAAACAATTGCCACCAGGCACACCGCGCCCAGCTGACAGCTTATTGGTTGCTGCTTCATTGGTATTTTCGCCACCCAACCATCCAGTTTCGTTAAATAGCTCTGCCATTTGGTGGAATTGGGTGCCAGGTGCAGATTGGCGACATCCCCAGGGACCCAAAAGCAGCATCGAAGGGAAAGACAATTATCCGGTGGTTCAGGTTTCGTGGGACGACGCCAAAGCCTATGCTGATTGGGCTGGGAAACGGTTACCTTCTGAAGCTGAATGGGAATATGCTGCACGGGGAGGAAGACCCAGTTCAATTTATCCATGGGGCAATGAACCCATTGAGCAGGGAAAGGTAAAAGCGAACAGTTGGCAGGGGCATTTCCCAAATGAGAATACTGAAAAGGACAAATATTACCGGGCTGCACCGGTAATGACGTTTTCTCCCAATGGTTTTGGGCTTTATGACATGGCCGGAAACGTTTGGGAGTGGTGTAACGACTGGTATCGTCCGGATTATTATTCAACTTGTGCGAAACAAAAAGTGGCGACTGACCCTCCTGGACCAACTGATTCCTTTGATCCTGATGAGCCCTACATTCCAAAGCGAGTTGTGCGCGGTGGATCTTTTTTATGTACCGACCAATATTGCTCGGGCTTTCGTGTTGCAGCCCGTATGAAAACTTGCTGGGATACCAGTTTGGAACACACTGGGTTTAGGTGTGCGGCTTCGTCAAAGCAACATCCTAAATAAAAACAAAAAAATGTTAGTTATGCTTAAAAATTTGATGTTCGATTTATAATATCGAGAAAAACGTCATGTAGTCTTTAGAAAGCTAATCCTTTGATCCTTCTTTTTCTAGTTTTTTGGCAGTCTCACTAACCTTTCGTTCATAAGCCCCTACTCGCGCGCTAATCGCACTAATCCGTTTCTTATTTCTGTTGTATTGAAAAATATCTTCAAGTTTGTTGATATTTTCCTTGTTGATGCCACCAATTGACTGGATATATCTGTACTTCAAGTCGTTGTCTGTCATTCTGGAGTTTACTTCAAACTGATGAACATTTCCAATTAACGAAGCCAGTAGCAAAACGGAAAGTGAAACTATTGATACTACCACTTTCGAGGATCTCAGATCGATAATGTGGTGATGATGAACAGTTGAATCCGGCTTCTGACTGACCGTTATTCGTTTGAGTTCTTCCATTTGAAAAAGAACATGCTTTTCTGATTCCCTTACGGTTCCGGAAACCTGGCCGATTTTTTGTTCGGTGTTTTGCAAATGTACTGCGATCAAACGGATTAGCTGTTCTGGCCTGATCACCTTGGTTTTATCCTCAGGGTTTGGTTCTTCTGAGTTTTCCTGAATCTTAGGATTTTCTTTCACCGGTTTTCTTTCCTCCAGCTTTTTATCAATCGAGGCAACCAAGGTTTTGATCTCCTCGAACATTATACTGATCATCGGATTATTGTTTCCCATAGTTGATCTGCTTTAGTTAATATTGTTGGTTATCAGGTTATCTTCTTAAACCCTTTCCCCTTTTGATGTGTGGGATATTTTCTTTCTTCTTCTTGTTTTCATCATCATAGGAGGCTTTCTTCAACTGGTATAGGAAATCGTTGACTAGACTCCCTATAGGATTGCTTCCCGGCAGAGTTTGTCTGTGATGTGCCTCGCTGCTGTGCAACTGTTGCCCATTCACTCTTAGCTGGTAATCAATTTTGGAATAACTGAACTGCTGGTCCACCTTTGATCCGTTAAAGGAGTAGCTGTTCTTGTCGAAGATCACCCCCTGAACTTCTTTCGATCTTCCCTTGTATTTAAAAGTGACTCCAATGTTTTGGTCTTTCAATCCCTGGATAAGCCGGTTCCAATTGGTACACTGAGGGAGGATTGTTTTCAGGCTGTGGTAAATCTCATATTTCGTTTTATCAGGCTCCCGCAAACGGTGTTCTTTGACCTTCTCCTTTCCCTGGGCAAAGTACAGGTTGTATTCCCGAGTCAATTCCTTGCAGATTTTCTCACTTCGCTTACGCTCGTATCGGTCAGAGATCGTATGCCCGTTGTAATCAATCCGGTTAAAGACCAAGTGAACATGCGGGTGCTCCTTGTCGTAATGACGGCCAATCAGGTATTGGGTATCCGTTATGCCCATCCGGTCCATGTAATCCCTGGCTATTTGAACCATTAATTTGTTGGATAGCTTTTCCTGATCCTGTGCCGAGAAATTCAGGGAGATATGACCTACGGGTTTTAATATCCGCGGATTTAGTTCTGTCTGAAAGTTAAAGCTTTCAATGATGGCTTCCGGATCATCAAGCATTACCCCATCGCTATCCAAAATTTCAGCTTTCTTTTCCTGATTCAGAATGTAATTGACCACCCCTTTGAATCCTTGACCTTTGACAATTTTAGCCATCATGTCGTAGTTGGTTGACCAGTTTCCGAATATGGATGGCAAGCTGTAGGTTTTCATTTTGTGCGTTCTGATACCCCTGTGCATTGGCTTTTCGGGCAATCTGGTTCAGGTTATTGGCCATACCACAAAGTTTTCGGATCAAGTTATGCGTTTCAGGGGTAAGCCGCTGTTTAATAACGCTGTCCAAGACAGATTGGCGGACACATTCACTGATGGAAATTCCAGCTTCACGGGCTTTGGCTTTTAAAGTGTAATACCCCTGTGTATCCATCTTGACACCGATGAAATACCCTTTTTTCTGACCAGCCACTTTTACCGGTCGGCCTCCTTTGTTTCCTGTTTTCATTTTCTTTGTTTCTGACTATTTATGAATTAGACCAGCGGGATGAAACAAGAGTATTGGTAAAACCAATACACAAACTTGCTATCTACACCTTTTCAATAGTTGTTCTTTAAAAGTAAGCTAACGTTCTGAATTACAAAATAATGAAAACGAATCAAATCAACACAAATTGAATTATTTGGGGCAATTGGACGTCATATTTCCGAAGAAAAAGAAAAAACGGTCAAAAAAATAAAAAGAAGGCAAGTAGAAAAGCCGGGACGGTTGAAAATGCCAGACTGCTCCGCCAACCATGTAATATGAGATGTAAATTCCAAAAATAGTTCTTGGCGGAACACTTGCCCTGGTCTTGCATTTTCAGGGAAACGGACCGGCTAAATTTGCCTTGCTTTTTGGATTTTGACGAAATGACAACTTAAAAAAAACTATTGGTGTGTGCAGGCAGAAGGCAAGTGTGGTCCCTGTACCGAAATGGTGCGATTGTTTGGGATGGAATGGAGCTTGTTCCCGGGTTCGCATAGGGAGATTTCAGTTTTGGGAAAGCCGGGGCAAGCGAAATGGAATCAGGTTGGAAATCGGGTAATGGAGGAAAGGAACTACTCTTGTCGTGTGCAACCTAGGCTGATGGCAGACAATGACCGGAACGAAACGTAAGGTGGCGGAGCGAAGTGCAGCCCTGAAGTGAAATAAAGGGAAGTGGAAGCCATTGGCCGCAGGCGACAGGATGAATGTATTTCATTTTTCTTGGTTATGCCGAAATAGGGTTATAACTGTCATCTGAAATTATGATTGCTTCAATTTAATATTATCCTTTTTGATATTCATCATATTACATATTCTAAACTTTCTTTGTGTAGTTTCTTTTGTAATTGGCTCATGTCATTCGAAATCTTGCTATCAATTATCCTAACATAAATCTGTGTCGTTTTTAATGAAGTATGCCCCAGCATCTTTGAAACGGTTTCAATCGGCACTCCATTTGAAAGTGTTACTGATGTTGCAAAAGTATGCCTGGCAACGTGCATCGTCAGATTCTTTTGGATACCACAAATATCAGCCAATTCTTTTAGGTAAGCATTCATTTTTTGGTTAGATGACACAGGCAACAAACGATTGGATGAACTCAACAATCGATGGTTCTCGTATTTCTTCAGAATTTCGAGAGCTTCCGACAATAATGGGATTCTGCATCTTGATTTAGTTTTAGTCCTGTCAACAATGATCCAGAAATTATTGTCATCACCCTTCTGAAAATGAGAGTTGTTCAATTTAGCAATATCTGAATAAGAAAGCCCAGTATAACAGGCAAACACAAAGATATCCCGAACTATTTCAAGCCTTAGAATACTAATTTTCTTCTCCTTAATTCTGTTTACTTCGTGAAGAGTGAGAAAGTCTCGATTCGTATCCTTTTTTGTCATCTTAAAAGATTCATATGGATTGTGAGATATATACCCCATTGCTATTGAAACATTTAGCACTTTCTTCATATGTTTGTGATAAGTCCAAGCAGTATTAGGCATTGAATCATAAGTCTTTTTTAAATAAACATCAAAAGAATTCAAGAAGTTGTAATTAATCTTAGTGATAGCAATATCCTTAGCGCTTTTTTGAAGATTTAAAAACTCTTTAAGTCTGTTTTTAGTCGTTCTATACTGCTTTAATGTTGCAAATGCATAGTCTTTACCTATTCTTGCTTCAATATTGGAAAGAACATCATCAAAAACTTCAAGTAATCCTTTGTTGGAAGATTTTCCCAGAAACCTATTTCTAATCAACTCAACGTCAAACGGTTCACCTAAAGATTCCAATTGATTGTAAATATCCTGAATTTTTGTTCTTATTTTATCAAGCCGATTATTTATCACCTTGACATCCTCGCTTTTTCCTTTAGCCTGTTGAGCCGTTTCAATCCAATCATCAGAATCGAGGAAAAAACCGGTTGAGATTTCGAACCGTTGACCATTCATAGTACATCTGAGATACAATGGACATTTGCCATCCAATCTGGCTTTTGCCTTTTTTAACTGAAAACAAACAATAACTCTCATCTTCACATATTTTACAATAAAACAAAAAAGGTCTCGATTCCATTGATAAAAATACCTTTTTGAATGCTATTTTGAAAGCATCAAAATGGATCAAATTGAATCAAATTGAATTGAAATTCATTGAGTTACGCCGTTTCGCGAGACCTATTGGGGAAATTTCTGAATAGGTCTCGATTTAGACCCTTTTAATATGATTTTAGTTGTGTTTTTTCGATATTATTCATAAATAAAAAAGCACCTAAATCATTAAATTTAAGTGCTTTTAATTTATTTTGACATCACAAAATGTATCCCGGTTGGGATTCGAACCCAAGACCTACGGCTTAGAAGGCCGTTGCTCTATCCAGCTGAGCTACCGAGACATCCTTTTTAGCGGCTGCAAATATATCAATTTTTGCCAACCATTAATCACTAATTGCTACAAAAAATAAAGAAACCGGTAGCTCCATCTCAATTTTGATGATTTTACCGGTTCCGTTTTTATTCTTAGATCAGTTCAATCCGATTTTCTTTGCAGACAATCTTCATTTCTTCGGGCCAAATGCTCGACTGAATCTCGCCAATATGCGCTTTTCGCAGGAAATACATGCATAAGCGCGACTGACCTATACCACCACCAACCGACAACGGAAATTCATCGTTAAGCAGACGTTTGTGCCAGTACATATTTTTGCGTTCCTCAGTTCCGGTAATCGCAAGTTGTCGCAAAAGAGTAGCTTTATCAACACGAATCCCCATTGATGAAAGCTCAAGCGATGTTTCCATAACCGGATTCCAAACTAAAATATCACCATTCAACCCTTTAAAGTTTCCTACAGTTGGAGTGGTCCAGTCGTCGTAGTCAGGAGCGCGGCCATCGTGCTTTTCTCCGCCAGGAAGCTCACCTCCAATGCCGATGATAAATACAGCACCATACTTTTTAGCGGCTTCATGTTCACGTTCTTTGGGTGAAAGATCGGGATACTGTTCTTCTAGCTCTTCCGCATGAATAAAGGTAATCTCTTCAGGAAGGATCGGCTGAATCTGCGGAAAATTTTCAGAAACAATAAACTCAGTACGTAAAAGTGTTGAATAAATTTTGCGAACAATCTTCTTTAGAAAATCCAGAGTTCGCTCGTCTTCCGAAATAACACGTTCCCAGTCCCATTGGTCAACATACAGCGAATGGATATTTGAGAGTTCTTCGTCCGGACGAATGGCATTCATATCAGTATATAAACCATAGCCCTGGCTGATATTTAAATCGGCCAAAGTCATTCGTTTCCACTTGGCTAGCGAGTGCACCACTTCAGCCTTGTTA
>JAJZSZ010000301.1 GCA_021849365.1 Bacteroidota bacterium
CATTCGGTGCATTTGCCAGCTGACTCCATCAAAAAGGAGTAACCCTTCGTTATTGGCAAAGTACATGAATCCGTGATTATCCTGCGCTACCGACCAGTTTTGAGTTCCTCCCCGGTACTCTCTCCGTGGAAAGTTGTGAATGTAAGGAACACCTATATTGATCATTTCTGCGATGGAATCAACAGAAAGAGTCAGTAAAAACAAAAAAATATAAAGTAATTTTTTACGCATATCCAGTTTGGGCTATTTTGCTTTTACAATTGTAGTTGAAAGGATTTAAATAAGCAATGATTTGGAATAGCCAATCCATTTATGGTATTTGATATGCGATTTATCTCTGGCTAAAAAGAAGGCCGAATAGTAAAAACACTATCCGGCCCGGAAAAATCTGTATTTCCAAAACTTTTCTATTCTGGTAACTAATTCAGTGCTTTTATGGCTCTTCCATATTCATGCTCGGCATTTATAGTTTTCGCAGCCTTCATGTAAGTTGCCTTAACTTCCTCACTTTGAGGCATGCGACTGGCAATCTGAAGCAGTACATTGCATTTTTCGAATTCGGAAGATAACTCTGCTGTTTTTTCGATCAGTCCGATCCATTGCTCCTGCGCCTTTATATCCTTTGCGGCAAGTTTTTTCAGGATGTTTGCCCGTTCAAAATCTGACTCTACATGGCTAATCGAAGCGAGTAAATTGCCAAAACTATTGTTGGCATACAAGTCATAATCGATCATTTCCTTGATGATGTTAGCTTTCTCGAAATCGGAGCCAATACGATTGGTTGCTTCCAGAAATGGATTTACAACTGAGCTGTCGACTTTTCCTGCGCGAATCAATTCCTTCAGGATGTTTGCTTTTTCGAAATCGGAACTTACGCTGTTTGAGACATTTATCACAGAGCCGTACTGCATTTTACCAAGCGGTTGTTTAATAATGTACTTAAGTGCGTTTGCCTTTTCGAAATCGGAACCTACATTTTTAACCGCCTCGAAATAAGCCACTGATGTTAGCGAATCTTTCAGGTGGGTTGCCGTGTATTTCTTAAGCAATTTGCCTTTTTCGAAGTCGGACCCAAGTTTTTTGTCAATTTTATTTGTGATTTCGAGTAATTGAACTGGCTTCAGGCTGTCGCTTGCAATAAGGTATTCGAGATACATGCTTTTGATAAAGTCGTTGTCGATTCGGTCAACCTCTGCTAATACAGCGCCTACGCCACCTTTTTTAATGATGCGGTTGAAACGACCCTGGGCATCCATGCCGGTAGCAATCATTTGCTGAATAGCATCGGCAATAAATTTTTTGCCTTCCGGACTTTTCGGATCTATTTTTTTGCCATTATCGAACAGTTCGTATTTCAAATCGCCTTTATTGGTGTACCCGGCGTAGAGTTTCTGATCATTTTTCCGGTATCGCAAATGCCCGTTTTTCGAAATACTTTGAATCGCACTTTCGTCGTCAGTAAATCTGACTTCTCCTGACGATTCAATTTCAACGCGGTCTTTTCCGTTATTTATAACTATTCTGCTTCCAAAGTGGTGACACGATGCTGTAACGATTAATATAGCCAGCAATAAGGTTAGGTTTCTGATTGTTTTCATGGATTGTTGTTGATTATGGTTTTTCAATTCGTTTCAGGTAGGCAAAATATCCCAGAAAGCTTAACGCCAGACAAACTGTAATGATGGCAATGGAATGAATTCCGAATGGGCGGATTGCGCTGGCCAAACCAATTCCCAAACCAATTCCGGCCAGAACCAGAAACCATTTCAACGCCTGAGTTTTTGCATCGGTTTGTTTGGGTTGTAAAATTTGTTCGACAACCTTATCGGAAACACCCTTTTCAATCATCTTGTATTTCAGACGGCTGTCGAGTATTAATCGGACAATGGTTATGATAAAATATACAAAAATATAGGCTGCAGCAAGTGTAGCCGGTATTTCGAATAGTTGTTTCGAAAATGAATTCCCATCCACAAAATGATAGCTGTCCTGTGCACTCAAAAACATTGGTGCAAGCAGTACAACGGCAAGCATGATTCTTTTTTTCATACGTATAAATTTTCGTTTGTCATATTACAATATTGAAATTCATCTTTATTGTTTTTAATCGATTAGACTGGCATGTTACTTTATTGTTGCAATTAATTCACGATATATTCAGCGTGTCCATTTGTTTCTGATATTTTCTGAATATTTCAAATCCCTGGAAGAGAATTGTAATCAGGCTAATGGCGATGAACATGTACAGGAAAATCGTTGATGAACCGCTGAATAAACTGCTGCAATACTCCTGAAACAAAATTCCCGAAAACAATATTACTGCAACTCCGGCAAAGGCAAACAGGTACACCGTAAAGATTTCCCATGAGAATTTAGGTTTGGCAGGTTCGAGTTGCGATATGACCAAAGCAGACAAATCGAAGTCGAATGCAGGCCGCGCCTGTTGTTCGATTGACGAAAACAGCACCTGATAAACTTTTGTCTGGTCACGGCAAGTGTCGCACGATTCAATGTGTTTGGCGATAGATTCGTTGCAAAGCGATGGTTCTGAGGCGAATTTCTGAAATTCAGTATCAGAAAGATGTCCGTCTATCATAGGTCTTCTTTTTTGTATTTGCGTAATAAATTGTCTCTTAACGATTTTCGCGCCCTGAATAAATAACTCTTTACTGTTCCCTCCGGAAGTTTGGTTATCCGTGAAATTTCTTCATAGCTCAATTCTTCGTTGTGGTAAAGAGTAATGAGTGTTTTATGAAGGGGCGAAAGTAGTTCGATTTCCGTTTTCATTATTTCATTTAACTCGCGCTGAAAAATGTTATTTTCAGTTTGACTAAATAAGTTGTCGATTAGTTTTCTGTCGGCAAATTCAGGTTCGTTGTCATTCTCATTGTTATTCCCGACAGACATGTCGAGCAAAACAAGCTTTTTCTTTTCAAGGTACGATAAGCAGGTGTTATAGGCAATTTGTGCTATCCAGGTCGAGAGTTTCGATTGGTGCCTAAAACCTGCCAGACTTTTGTAAGCTTTCAGATAAATGTCCTGTGCAATATCTTTCCGGTCTTCGGTATTGCTGATCATTTTAAAAACAATTTGCGTAACCAGACCTTCAGTATTTTGAATAACAGTTACAAAGGCATTGGTGTCACCATCCAATACCTTGCCAACCAGCTCCTGATCTGCCTGAATATTTCCCCTGTTTTCTTTCACTTAACCGATTAGACTGCCAGTGCCCAAAATTGTTGCAACTTCAGAAAAATAAAAAAGGCTGAACGGTTTCCCATTCAGCCTTCGCTATCGGTAAGCTGTAATATTATTTCTCAAAACATTTATTGTTGAAAAACTTAACCGGTTCGCTGCAGTTTTCACCGTCAACAACCCAGGTGTTGCCTGATTGAAGTAATTCGTCCATACATGAAACTTTGCGTTTGGCCTGAACGTTTTCAATCTGTTTTGTCATTTCCTCGTCGTAAATCGGGGCTTCAACGCTGCGGATAACACCCATAGCAACCGGGAATTCTGGAAGTGCCATATTGATTAAAGC
Organism: Bacteroidota bacterium; assembly: GCA_021849365.1. Classification (GTDB taxonomy): domain Bacteria; phylum Bacteroidota; class Bacteroidia; order Bacteroidales; family Prolixibacteraceae; genus Aquipluma. The sequence goes on from JAJZSZ010000301.1 coordinate 3,542, forward strand.
CACCTGTAATCCGAGGTTATCTTCTTCCGGATGATGTACCAGAATGTCGTCGCGGGTAATGCCGTTTTCACCAATCTTTACCACTTTCAGACGTCCGTTTTCCAGAATCAAACCTTTATCTTCCTGTTCTCCGAAAATCATAGGTTCGCCTTTCTTCAGGAAAATCTGACGTTCGGCACGGAATTTCGGATCAGTCACAAAATCGTGAATTCCATCGTTGAAGATCACACAATTCTGAAGTATTTCAACAACAGAGGTTCCTTTGTGCTGGGCAGCATCGGCCAATACTTCCTGCGTGTGTTTCACGTTGCTGTCAACCGCACGGGCAAAGAATGTTCCGCGTGAACCCAAAACCAGCTGGCCGGGAACAAACGAATCTTCTATGGTTCCGAATGGCGATGTTTTTGTAATCATGCCACGATCGGTAGTTGGAGAATATTGTCCTTTGGTTAAACCATATATTTTGTTGTTGAAAAGGATCAGGTTTAAGTCGATATTACGGCGAACGAGGTGAATGAAATGATTTCCACCAATAGCCAGAGAGTCGCCGTCACCGGTAATTACCCAAACAGTAAGATCGGGGTTGGCCGACTTAACGCCTGAAGCAATAGCAGCTGCACGACCGTGAATGGTATGGAAGCCATAAGTGCTCATGTAATATGGAAAACGCGATGAACAACCGATACCGGAGATTACCGCAAAATCTTTGTGGGCAATTTCCATGTCGGCCATTGTTTTCTGAACAGCGTTCATGATGGCATAGTCACCACAACCCGGGCACCACCGAACTTCGGCAGCACTTTTAAAATCTTTGGCAGTATAATTGAATTTTGTCATGATTAGGCCTCCAATATTTTTTCAAAATTTTCAACTAATTCGTGTACCGAGAATGGTAATCCTTTCATCTTGTTCACCTGGAAATATTGGTATCCCGGAACCTTATCGCGCAGGTAGCTGGCAAATTGACCCATATTTAATTCGCAAACCACAATTTTCTTAAACTTACTGAATACTTCAGCAGTATTTGCCGGTAGAGGTTTGATATAGTTGAAATGGGCAAGACTTACTTTTTTACCTTTTTCCTGCATTGCCCGAACAGAGCTGATCATGTGTCCGTAGGTTCCTCCCCAGCCAACAACCAATAGGTCGCCTTCGGTTTCACCAACCACTTCCAGTTCAGGAATCATATCAACCACTTTCTCAACTTTAGCTGCCCTGATTTCGCTGTTCTTCTGGTGATTGTCCGGATCGTGACTTACACCGCCAGCGATGTTTTTCTCCAAACCGCCAATACGGTGCTGGAATCCTTCCATTCCCGGGATAGCCCATTCGCGTGCCAGGGTTTCCGGATCGCGTCCGTAAGGTTTAAACAATTCCGGATTGGTTGCTTTGCGTGGCGTAATTGGAGGAAGCTCGGCCATTGTTGGAACGCGCCATGGCTCGCTGCCGTTTCCGAGGAATCCGTCGGTAAGCAAAACCACCGGAACCATGCGTTCCAGAGCTATTTTTGCTGCCAGATAGGCATAATAGAAACAGTCTGATGGAGTACTGGCTGCCAATACTACTATCGGGCTTTCACCATTACGTCCGTATAATGTTTGCAATAAATCAGATTGTTCGGTTTTGGTTGGAAGACCAGTTGATGGTCCGCCACGCTGAACATTTACCACCACCAGAGGCAATTCGGCCATAACCGATAAGCCCAGCGCTTCCGATTTCAGTGCAAAACCTGGTCCTGATGTGGAAGTAACAGCCAAACGGCCTGCAAATGCAGCACCGATGGAGGTACATATTCCAGCAATTTCGTCTTCGGCCTGGAATGTTTTTACACCCAAATCTTTCCGTTCCGACAATGCTTGCAAAATATCAGTAGCAGGAGTAATAGGGTAGGAGCCGAGGAACAATTCGAGTCCAGCTTTTTCGGCTGCAGCAATAAAACCCCAAGCGGTGGCATTGTTGCCGTTTATATTGCGGTAAGTTCCTTTTTCGATTGGAGCCGGGTGAACGATGTACTGAGGTGTTGTTTGCTGAATGTTCATTCCGTAGTTGTACCCGTCGTGCAATACTTTCAGGTTGGCTTCGGCAATGATTGGTTTTTTACCAAATTTCTTCTGAATGAATCCTTCGATATAATCCAGCGGACGATCGAAAATCCAGCAGATCAATCCGAGAGCAAACATGTTTTTACACCGCAAAACGCTCTT
>JAJZSZ010000302.1 GCA_021849365.1 Bacteroidota bacterium
AGCTGGTGGATCTTTGCTCTGGCCGGCTTGCTGGCTTTGGGAATTGCCCTGCTTACCGTGAGTTGGCAGAGTTGGAAGGCTGCTACCCGAAATCCGGTGGAAGCACTGAGGTATGAGTAATCGAGAAACAGAAAACATATTAAAACTAAACAGCGGACAATGAAAACACTCTCTCTTGCATTCAGAAAACTAAAAAAAAGCAAAACCGCATCATTATTTGGAATTGCCGGACTGGTAGCCGGTCTGGTATGTGTACTCTACATATTTTTCTGGGTAAACGACGAAACCAGCTACGACCAGTTTCATAAAAAAATCGACCGCATCTTTGTAGTTCATGCCTATCTTGAAGGGGGTACTAAAGAGGTAAAATTTAACGGCTGCCCGCCTGCTGTGGGACCCGCTTTAAAGGCCGAATACCCTGAAGTTGAAAACTCGTGTCGTTATATCCCTGTGTACTTTAAAAGCCTGCTTACTGCTGATGGCCGAAAAGAAATGATGGGCGTTGCATTCTCCGAAAACTCACTGTTCGATATTTTTAGCCTTCCTTTTATTTACGGAACTAAAGGGAATCATGATGTAGCAAACCAAATTGTACTCACTCGCACCACAGCAATAAATTATTTCGGAAATTCAAATCCTGTAGGAAAAATTGTTCGCTACAACAACCTGAAAGACATGACGGTAGTTGGTGTAATTGAAGACCTTCCGCATAATTCGTCTATTCAGTTTGATGCAGTAATACCTCTCGAAAACCTGAAAATGTTTTATGGTCGTGACGATTTTTTGACCACATGGTATAACAACGGATTCACAACGTTCGGCTTACTAACATCGCCGGCCGGATTCGAAAAAGTGGCCTCAACAATCACCCGACGCATACAAAAAGAAATTCCCGAATCAACCAATTACCTGAGAGCTTATCTTTTCAAAAACGGATACCTTTACGAAAACCAGCACATTCGCAATGTCCGGATTTTCAGTCTTATTGCAATATTGGTATTATTAGCTGCAATACTAAATTTTATAAATCTTATCACCGCAAAATCGGCCAAGCAAGCCAAAGAAACCGGACTGCGCAAATCAATTGGGGCAACACGTGGCAACATCATTAAACTTGTTTACTCCGATGTGGCACTTTGGTGTTTTTTGGCATTGGCACTGGCACTTCTCATTGCCATTGCTGGCCTTCCGTTTTTCAATCAGGCAATTGGCAAACAAATCGCGTTTTCGAGCCTTTTATCATTTAAACCATTAGCCATATTGGTCCTGGCTTATTTGTTAACTACTTTTTTAGCCGGAAGTTATCCCGCGTTTTTTCTGTCGTCCTTCAAGATTACCGAAACGCTCAACTCCAGTTTCTATTCAGTAAAAAGTCGGGGAATATTCAGAAACTCACTGTTAGTAACTATTTTCATGGTTTCCATTATTTTACTTACCTCCACGCTCATTATTTCGAAGCAAACCATGTATCTCCAAAGCATGAATGTTGGATTTAATAAAGACCAGCTTCTATACGTAAGCCTGGATGGAAAACTTAAAGAAAAAGCACGAGCGTTAAAGGAAGAAGCCGGACGAACATCAGGAGTCTATTCTTCAACAATCACAAGTTTTCTGCCGGTAACAATCGGAAACAATGGAGAAGGATGGAACTGGGAAGGAAAAGATCCGGAATTCAAACCACTGGTTACCAATTGGGAAACCGATGAAGATATGATTAAGACCTTGGGAGCTAAACTTATAGAAGGCAACTATTTCAGCAGCGACCGAAAAGGAATTGTTATTAATAAAGCTTTTGCCGACGCCATTGGGTGGAATAGTTTCACGGGGAAAATACTAAAAGGCTATGGCACCGATTATAAAGTGGTTGGAGTAATCGATAACATCGAATACAACTCGTTGTCGGAAACCTGTCGGCCAATGGCTATTCTGCCAATTGAAAACTCGTCGTCGAATTACCTGATTTTAAAGATTGATGCCAGTAAGATGAATGAAACAATTAAATCGATCAGTAAAATCTGCACAGCTATTGACCCTGATTATCCGGTAAACTATGGGTTTGTCGATGATCAATATGCCAAATTATACGAAACAGAAACAAACCTTAAGAAACTAGTTGGTATCTTCTCCATCTTCTCTATGGTTGTTTTATGCCTAGGCTTGCTTGGGGTCGTCATGTTTTTGACCGAGCAAAAAACCAAGGAAATCGGGGTGCGTAAATGCCTGGGCGAAGACGAGAAGTCGATCATTATGCGACTGGTAAAACCATTCGTTTTTGCAGGATTGATCGCCAGCGTAATTGCTATTCCCACCACTTTATACATCATGAACCTTTGGTTACAGAGCTATACAAACCGTATCCAGCTTAATATCTGGACTTTTGTATTAGCCCTATCTATCGCAATAGCTATTGCTGTGGTTACTGTTATCTGGCAAAGCTGGCGAGCTGCTACCCGAAATCCGGTGGAGGCGCTGAGGTATGAGTAACCAGATAAAAACCAGGAATAGTTGACAGACAATTAAACACAAATAAAATGAGCAGCATTTTTAAATCAACTTACCGGAGTTTTATTCGGAAACCAGGCATCAACATGATAAATCTGGGAGGTCTTGCCATTAGCCTGGCATTGGTGATGTTACTGGCGGTATATTCCTATTCCGAATTGACCACCGACAGTTTCCAGAAAAACAACAAAAGGCTCTATATATTTTCTGACCTGAGTGCTGATACTAAAAGTCTGCATACCCCAGCAACACTTAAGGAACTGGTTGATCTGAATGTTCCTGATGTTGAATCTGCAGTTAGGGTTGCAGGTACCTGGGGCGAACCGGTTATACAAGTTAATAATCGCGAACCGATAACTTCGGATATGATTACAGCCGACTCCGATTTTTTTAAGCTCTTCACATACGAAGCTGCTGAGGGAAACCTCGAAACTGCTCTGGCCGCACCGATGAATGTAGCCTTATCGGAGAACCTTGCAACTAAATTATTTGGAAACGAATCGGTTGTGGGTAAAACTATCCGGATAAATAACAACCAGCTTCTGACTGTTTCGGCGGTGTATAAACAGCCCAAAGCCAACAGCAGCATTGTGTTTAACTCCATTATATCAATCGCCACGCGTAAAATCGTCTTCCCAAATAAAGGTTTTACCGAATTCTATAATCTGTATGTACTTCTGAAAAACGGAGCCAATCCCGCTGAAGCTTCAAAAAAAATAACTGCACTTTTCCCTGAAAACGACCCCGACAGCAAGGGCTATAAAACTTACCAGTTGAATCCATTCCGAAGTCTTTATTTTTCGAATTTCAGCACCTGGCGAGGTAATTATTTGCATGCCGGCGACCTTCGAAAGGTGATGATTTTGTTACTGGTCGCTGCATTGGTGCTGATCATTGCTCTGGTTAATTTCAACAACATCTCTTCGTCGCAACGGCTCGAAAAAATAAAACAAACCGGTGTGCTTAAGGTAATTGGCGCCGACAGAATATCGATTCTGAAAAATGTACTTTCCGAAGCTTCGGTGCTGTTCATGGTAGCACTGTTTCTGGCTGCAATTATCGTTCAGCTTACATTTTCGCCAATCAGCAATTATACCGGGATTCATTTTAACCGTAATTTATTCTACAAGCCTTCCTTCCTGATTATTTCTATTGCATCAACATTTGTGTTGGCGCTTATTTTCAGCATTATTCCGGCAATGCGTATTTCTTCATCAAAAGCTGTTGATAACCTGAAAAAGTCAGTATCCGCGCAACCTTCAAATTCGTTCATCCGCGGTTTAATGGTTACTTCACAATTCACCATCGCTATCGCTTTAATCGCTTTTACTGTGCTAATTCAAAAACAGGTTGATTTCGGGAACAGCAATCTCAGGATTGGTGATAAGAACATTATCGGAATAAAGCTTACTCCAGAACTAAGCAAGAATATTGAGGTCCTGAAAAAAACAATACAGGCCAACCCCAAAGCGGGCAAGATATCGCTCACCGGTTATTTCCCCGGAAAATTAGGCGACCAGTGGTCGGTTGAACAACAAATTGATGGACAGAAAGTACAACTGAATTTCGACACTTTTAATGGCGATGCAAGTTTGTGTTCGATGCTGGATTTGCAACTTGTCCAAGGCCGACTTTTTGCCGAAGATTTAGTAACCGATGCACATAAGTTGGTTGTAAACGAAACGTTTGTCCGCGAACATAAAATTGCAAACCCGATTGGGACAAAACTCAACATGGCCTTTGATGAAAATGCACCACTTTCTGAAATCATTGGGGTGGTAAAAGATTTCCATTATGCTCCGATTACCGAACCCATCCGACCGCTTATTATTCAGAATGAGCAACGGCCATTTTATTGTCTGGTATCCGTTAATACGGCTAATTTCAAGGCTTTAACCAGCTTTATTCAGGATGTAAAAAACGAAACGAATAGACTGTCACCATCGTTTCCGGTCGAAATCAGCTTTCTGGATCAGGCAATTGAAAGTCTGTATCAATCTGAAATTCAGTTCCGAAAAACGTTCTCACTGTTTGCAGGAAGCGCTATTGTGATATGCTGTTTGGGCATATTGGCCATGTCGCTGTTTGCTTGCCAGCACCGGATAAAAGAAATTGGAGTACGAAAAGTGAATGGAGCCAATGTTGGTGAAGTTATAAGCATGCTCAACCGCGACTTTGTAAAATGGGTGGTTATTGCCTTTTTCATCGCAACTCCAATTGCCTGGCTGGTTATGAACCGATGGCTCGAGAGGTTTGCCTACAAAACTCCGCTAAGCTGGTGGATTTTTGCTCTTGCCGGAATACTTGCTCTAGGAATTGCCCTGCTTACCGTGAGCTGGCAAAGCTGGAAAGCAGCAACGCGAAATCCGGTGGAAGCGCTGAGGTACGAATAATCGGAAAGTCAGGGGCAAGCTTCATGAAAAGCCCTGACGAACAAGCTCAGAAAACTATAACTAAAAACCAAAAACAATGTACCGAAACTTTATCAAGATCGCCTTGCGCTACCTGTGGCGCAACAAAACCTACAGCATCCTGAATTTTGTGTGTCTGACCTTTGGACTAACCTGCGCCATTGTTGCGGTGCTCCATATTTCGAATGCCTTTAGTTACGACAAATTCCACAAAAATTACAACCGCCTGTATTCGGTTGAAGCTTACGTAACTTACTTCAATGGAGACAAGTTTCCAAAGCAATATCTGTCGTCGTCGCTCACCGATGTGCTGAAAACCAACGCTCCTGAAATTGAAGAAATGACCCGCGTGGCCGAACGCGACTTCGACTTTGTGAGCGGCGATAAAACTTTCCACGAAAGCGGCTACTTTGCCGACAACAATTTTTTCAACGTCTTCTCATTTCCGCTTATCCATGGCAACGAAAAGGTTTTGAGCGATTTAAACTCGATGGCCATTTCAGAAAATATGGCCTTGAAACTTTTCGAAACCACCGATTGCGTGGGCAAAACTGTGACTATGAAAAACGGACTAAAAGAAGACGCATTCACTGTTTCAGGCGTATTCAAACGGGTGCCGAGGCAGTCGTTCCTGCAATTCGATTTTGTCATTCCGTTCAACCGTTTTTTAGCCGACAACACCTGGGCGCTCGAAACCGGCTCATCGTCTAATCTGACCTGGGCATTGCTGAAAGAAAATGCCGACAGCAAAATGATCGAGGCAAAAATCAAAAACCTGATCAAAACGCAGGAATCAACTCTGAATCAGGAACTTTTTC
>JAJZSZ010000303.1 GCA_021849365.1 Bacteroidota bacterium
ACAATGGCGAGCAACAGCCCGATCCACAGTACATCGATGATACTCTGAATGCTGTTTTGCACAAATTCGGACTGGTTGTAATAGGGTTTCAGCGTCACGTCTTCGGGTAGGATATGGTTCAGTTCCGCCGCTTTTTCCGAAACTTGCGCGGCCACGTCAATCAGGTTGCTGTTTGGTTGTTTTACCACGGCTACCAGCGGGAAATCACGGCCATTGGCTTTGATTTTTACATATTCGTTTTTTTCGGAGATTTCCACCTTGGCAATGTCCGAAATCCGGATGCGGCGATGAGTATCGTTGAAAAGAACGATGTTTTCAAGCTGATCTTTGCTGGAAATGGTGGCATCGGTGACGGTAAGGTAAAGCCTCTTGTAATCAATGGTATAGCCGTCTGATTGGATAAAACCGGTTTGTTGAATGGCTTGGGCAATATCCTGTGTGCCGATTTTTAAAAGTTTTAGTTTCTGAATGTCAGGGATAATCCTGAATTCCTTTTCCTTGCCTCCAATTACCTGAACGGCTGCAACTCCAACCACTCGAGACAAATAGGGTTTCACGGTATATTCGGCGATCAGTTTCAGCTCAATCTGGTTTTTTGTTTCCGACTGAAGCGAGTAGCCCATTACCGGCAGGATCGACGGGTTCATCTTCTCTACCGTAATCTGTACATTGGGCGGCAGGCTGTTCTTGATCTGGTTAATTCGCGACTCCACCTGTTGTTTATCAAGGTCAATATCGGAGCCCCAGTCCATAAAAGCCGAAATTTCGCAACTTCCCATACTGGTGGTGCTGCGGATGAGCTTGAGGCTTTCAACCTGTTTGATGGCGTTCTCCAGCGGCTTGGTTACCGTAACCATCATTTTATCAACCGGCTGCTCGCCATTATCGGCAATAATTTTGATTTTTGGGAAGGTAATGTTCGGGAACAGCGACGTTTTCATGTTTTTATACGACAATGCGCCCCCGATGAGGATGAGTATCAGGATAACAGTGACCGGGCTTTTGAAGCGGACAAATATTTTTTCCATGTTATTTTACAACTTTAACAATGGCGCTGTCAGGCAATCCATAAGCGCCTTCGCTGATTATCATATCGTTGACTGTAATTTTCGGAGAAAGGATTTCAATTATATTGCCGTTTTCAATCCCTTTTGAAATTGGGACTTTCACGGCTATGCTATCGTTCAGGATTTTCATCACCCAGAATTGTTCCTGCGTTTCGTTGGTCAGCAGGGCAGCCCGTGGAATGAGCAGGGCTTTCGGATGATTTTCGCGAACAAAAGTCACCAGCACGTTCAGATTTTCGGGCACAGCGCGGTTTCCACGGACACGGACGAAAACATCCTGGGTTTGCGATGTTTGGTTGATCACCGGCATAATTTTAACGATGCTGCCATCGATCGAACTGCTGTCGGAAAGCAACACCCGACAGGTTTTCCCGGGTTTGATCCATGAGCGGTCCCCGAAAGGAACATTCACCTGTACCATCATTTGGCGGTACTCAACAATGGTGCAAAGCGCTCCCCCCTCGGTCACGAACATCCCTGGCGAATTGATGTTCATCTCGCCGACCACGCCATCAGACGGGGAAAATACCCTGATGTTCCCGTTTTGTAAAGGGGCCAGTTCCGAATCTAAGCCTGAGTTTTCGAGCGCTTTATTTTCTTTGGTCTGGATTTCGAAAAGCAAATCGTTCCGGTGTACTACATCGCCATACTGGACAAGCACTTTTTTGAGGAATCCGGTGGTGGGTGCTGCCACCGCGTTTTTCTTCAGGAAAACGGTCTTGCCGTTCAGCTGCACCTGGTCTTCGATGTTGCCAGTTTGCACGGTCGTAGTTTTTACCGAAACTTTGGGTCTGGCAGCAGGAGTTGCAGGCCCTGCTGTTTTGCTCTTGCACGAGGCCAAAATAACGGCCGATAAAGCTATGAAAATGAAATAAGTAGCTGATTTCATAAAGTTTCTATTAATAATTCCAATAATTGTACGAGATAATCAATGCTTGTTTTTCCAGGTCGAGCAGGGCGCATTCCTGCCTTTTATAGGCCAGGTCCCTGAGCATCGTTTTAAAATCGATGACGGAAATTTCGCCTTGCGCCAGTTGGGCGCGATAAACCTTCAGGAGTTGCTCGTATTGTTCCAGTTGGCTGTTGGCCATCGTTTTTCGTTTATCCAAAGAGGCGATCTGGTTCAGGAGCGCATTCTTATTAATCTCCTGTTGGGTAATAAAATGCTGCTTCTCAAAATTGAGTGTTTGAAGGTTGATTGCGGTTTTCTGCCTGCTTAGTTTTCTCTGCTGTCCATCGAAAATGTTCCATTTCAAGGTAAGCCCGGCGCTGAGACCCAACCGGTTGAGCGTCGGAAGGTAAACGGCATTCATCCCGGCATTGGCAAAGAAATTGATCTGTGGTTTGTATTTCAGGCCGCTGATGTTCTGTTCTGCGCTGATGTTCAGGCTGTCGAGCCGGTACGAATTTAAAAATCCAGAAGTATAGGCGGGCTTAATTTTTATTTGCGGGTCGATTTCCCGAAGGTCAACCGTGGAGGTATCTTTAATTCCACAAAGCAGGTTTAGGTCGTACAGGTTGCTCCTGAAATCGGAGCGCGCGCGTTCATCGTTCAGCTTGAAATTATCGTATTCAATTTTCAGTTGCATCAGGTCCGACTGTTTGTAGATGGCATTTTCAACCAGTTTTTGCATCAGTTTTACCTGGCCGCTCAGTTCGGCCAAAAGTTGCCGGTTCGTTTCGGCCGTCCTTTTGGCCCTGATGCAAAGCAGGTATTGGTGGCTGATGATCTGTTGCAATTCGTGCGAAGTGAGGGAAATACGGTTTTCGTTTACCTGGCGTAAAATGTCAGTTTTTCCGGAGTAGGCACGAAAACTGGAACCCGTGAACAAGGGTTGCCTGAGCGAAACCATCGATTGGTATTGTCCACCATCGGTTACGGCCATGTCGTAACCGGTGTAACTGTTCGCGCCGTTCGAAACCAATTCGAGACGGTTGCTGTTGTTGTCGTGCGAAATAATGGGGGCAAACAGCACACTGGCATCCACATTGATTTCAGGTTTTGAAAGGATGCTTTTTATTTGTTCCATATCCAGGCCTACAATCTTATTCGCGTTTTGGGCCTGGTTTATTAATGGGCTGAACACTTTAGCTTTATCAAAATAAAAATCCAGGTTTCGTTCTTGGGCCTGGACGGCATTCAATAGAAATGCCAAAATCAGTAAGGTTACTATGCGCATAATTGAATGTGTTACTTTAGTGAGTGATTGTAAAACAATGAAGTTCACTTTTGGTATAATGAATTTGCAGGTGATGAGAATCGCAAATCCGTTTTACAATAGCTAATCCTAATCCATGCGATGCTGAATTTCCTTTCACGAACCGGTTGAAGATGGTTTCGTCATCTAACTCATTGGCCGATCCTGTATTGCAAATAGCTATTTCATCTTGATCTGCCTTGATGTTGATGTGCCCATTTTTAATATTGTGATTCACTGCATTAGACAACAGGTTGTTTAAAAGTATTTCGGCCAGGTACAGGTTCATTTTTACCCGGAAAGCTGATTGGGATATAAAGTTGACCTTAATATTTCGCTCTTTGAACAAGGGTTCGAATTCATAAATCTTGCTCTTTATCAGTTCATTAAGCACGATAAAATCGTTGGCTGCAAATTGGTTGTTTTCAATTTTAGTTAGTAGCAACAGGTTTTGGTTAAGTACCGATAGTCGTTTTACGGCATTGATAGCCGTTACTACTTTTCTGAATGATTCTTCATTTAATTCCTGTTGTAAAATTTCTTCAAGGTTAAGTGAAGCAATGGCGAGCGGTGATTGAATTTCGTGCGAAGCATTCTCTGCAAATTCTTTCAAGGCCAGGAAATCTTTTTTCAGCTTATGAGTAAGATTATTTACAACCATGTTTAGCCGGTCAAATTCGTCAATGTTCGATGAACGAAGCAGAAATTCCTTATTCTCCCGAAAATCAAAATCCTCAATCTGCTTCAGGTTATGTTCAAAAATGTTCCAGGTGGTTTTGTTTAATCTTTTGGAAATAATATACGAAATGGCAAATACTGCTAAAAGCAACGTAAAGATAGTGACAGCAATGCTTACAGCCAGGTCTTCACTTTCGATGGATGCTTCCCTTATTTTTACTAAATAGTAAGCGTTGTTTACTTTAATGATATTAGAATATTCAGTAAAAGACTCCGTTTCGTTTTCCTCCTTGTTAAATATTGTCACCTCTCTGAATTCCAGATGGCTGACAGGATGACCGCTTGCCTGAACAACTTCTATTAGCGGTTTAAGCTCCGGGATATGATCGGTTTCAGCAATTTGCTTTTCAATGAGGGCTGCCTGCGATAGAAGGTTTTCCTTTGTACTCTTTAATATGATCTTTTTCAGGATAAAATACCCTGAAAAAGAAAGCACAATAATAATAGCGCTGAAAAGGAGCAGATAATTACGGTTAATTTTTGTTAAGAATTTCATCAGTAAATAATTTGTTCTGTAATGGTCGGATGGAACACCCATATTTTCTTCATTCACGTATACGATGTATATAAATTCCAGGTGTTTCATTGGTCGGTAAATTTATAGCCCATTCCGTATAGTGTTTTGATATAGTCGGCTCCTCCTGCAGTTTTTATTTTCTTACGGATGTTATTCAAATGGGTATAAATAAAATCGTAGGTGTCGGCCAGATCAATGTTATCATCCCAGAGGTGCTCGGCAATGGCTTCTTTGGTCAGCACCCGGTTTTGGTTTATGATCAGGAACAACAGGATGTCATATTCCTTTTTTGTTAACGTAAGTTGTTGATCATTAATGGTTACGGCCTTACTATCAGTGTCAATTGATATTTCATTAAAGATGACATTGTTCGACCCTCCATAATTCCGTCGTCGAAGCAAAGCTTTTATCCTGGAGTTCAGCTCTGACAGTTGAAACGGCTTTGTAATATAATCATCAGCCCCCTGATCGAGACCAATAATCTTATCATCCAATGAGTTTTTGGCCGAAAGAATAATGACTCCGGCTTTACTATTGTATTTTTTGATTGATTTAAGCAATTCAAGCCCGTTACCATCAGGCAAGGTAATGTCCAACAGAATTATATCGTACTCGTAAATGGCTGTTTTTTCGGATGCTTTTGAAAAAGTCTCAGCTAATTCGCAGATATAATTCTCTTTGGTAAGGTAATTGCCGATAGCTATTAATAATTCAATCTCATCTTCAATGATCAGGATTTTCATGATCCAAAGTAAGGGCTTAATTCTAAAGAAATTCTAAAGTTATGAAATACCCATGAGAAAATTTTCACACCAACCGAAAATGATTATGTGGGTATTCCATTTGGCCTTTAAAAAACAAAATATAAACAAATCGTAATATGTAACAAAGAATTTCCAGGACAATTTAGCAATCGTCTTTGCTATTGTTCGATCACTATCTGAAGCTTCTATCTGTTTGCCCGGAAGGCATTAATTCGAAATTTTGTTTTTACGTATAAATAAATTATATTTGACGTAAAAAGATATGGAAGCAAAATTAACCCTTCACTTCAATCAGGATGTTATAGAAAAAGCCAAGGAGTTTGCCGCGGCCAATAACACCAGCCTTTCCCGGTTGACAGAATTTCTTTACCGTCAGATTACCTCGGGCAACTACAAAACCATCGAAGATTTTCCGGTTTCAGATTGGGT
>JAJZSZ010000013.1 GCA_021849365.1 Bacteroidota bacterium
AGGAAGTTACCGAAGCTGTTATTACTGTTCCTGCTTACTTCAACGATTCGCAGCGTCAGGCAACCAAAGAAGCCGGCGAAATTGCTGGTTTGAATGTTCGTCGTATCATCAACGAACCAACTGCTGCAGCGTTGGCTTACGGTTTGGACAAAATGCACCGTGAAATGAAAATTGCGGTATTTGACCTTGGTGGCGGTACTTTCGATATTTCAATCCTTGAATTGGGCGACGGCGTTTTCGAAGTAAAATCAACTGACGGTGATACTCACCTGGGTGGTGACGACTTCGATCAGGAAATCATCAACTGGCTGGCCGATGAATTCAAAAAAGATGAAGGTATCGACTTGCGTCAGGACCCGATGGCTTTACAACGTTTGAAAGAGGCTGCTGAAAAAGCTAAAATCGAATTATCGAGCTCAACTCAGACCGAAATCAACCTGCCATACATTATGCCGGTGAACGGTATCCCAAAACACCTGGTAAAAACATTGACCCGCGCCAAATTCGAACAATTGTGCGACCGTTTGATTCAGGCTACCATTGGTCCGTGTGCCAAAGCATTGCAAAATGCAGGAATGAAAGCCAGCGACATCGACGAAGTTATCCTGGTTGGTGGATCAACCCGTATTCCTGCTATTCAGGAAAAAGTACAGCAGTTCTTCGGAAAAACTCCATCGAAAGGCGTAAATCCTGACGAAGTAGTAGCGATTGGTGCTGCCATTCAGGGTGGTGTATTAACCGGTGAAGTAAAAGACGTATTGTTGCTCGACGTTACTCCGCTTTCGCTGGGGATCGAAACAATGGGTGGTGTAATGACACGTTTGATCGAATCGAACACAACTATTCCGACCAAGAAAACAGAAACTTTTACGACTGCGTCTGACAATCAGCCTTCTGTAGAAATACACGTTCTGCAGGGCGAACGCCCGATGGCAAGCGGCAACAAAACTATTGGCCGTTTCCACCTCGACGGACTTCCACCAGCACCACGTGGTATTCCACAAATCGAAGTTACTTTCGACATCGACGCCAACGGTATTTTGCACGTAACAGCTAAAGATAAAGCTACTGGCAAAACTCAGTCAATCCGTATCGAAGCTTCTTCAGGTTTGAGCGACGACGAAATCAAACGTATGCGCGATGAAGCTGCTGCCAACGAAGCTGCAGATAAAGCTGCCCGTGAAAAAGTTGACAAGTTGAACCAGGCTGACAGTTTGATTTTCCAGACTGAAAAGCAGTTGAAAGAATTTGGTGACAAATTGCCAGCTGATAAAAAAGGCCCGATTGAAGCTGCTTTGGGTAAACTGAAAACTGCTCACAGCGCTCAGGACATTGCCGGAATTGATGCTGCTACTGCTGAATTGAACGCAGTATTCCAGGCTGCATCGCAGGAAATGTATAATGCACAGTCTAACGCTCAACCTGGTCCGGATGCCGGTCAGCAACAAGCTAACGCTGGTGGTGCAAAACAAGACGGCGAAGTAACTGACGTTGATTTTGAAGAAGTCAAATAGATACGCTTAAAAACGATAATCAAAAATAGCGAAACCGCAGTAAACAATTGATTTACTGCGGTTTTTATTTTTATAAATTTATTGAGTTTGATGTTTTTCTATCAATTTTTATAATACATTTGTACCATATATGTACCGGAACTTAATTCACGGCGAAGTGGAACTTATGAGTACTTGTGAATACTTATAGGTACTTAATTAGCGATAAAGATAGCGATGGACAAGATTCAAATACAATGTGTCGAATGTAAAAGGCCATTTGCACCCAAAACGGTGGACTCAGTCTATTGCTCTAAAAAATGTAGCGATGCTGCATATCGCAGGAGGAAAGCTCAGCAAAAACTAGAAGAACAACGAAAAATCGTTGCGGATAAAATTTCTGCAGATCGTTTATATATTTCCGTACCAGAAGCAATAACTCTTTATGGAATTGCAAAAAGTACACTTTATCGTCTAATTCGTCAGAGACGAATCCCTGCAATCAATCTAGGAACTCGTCTTGTAAGAATTGATCGTGCTTCAATAGAAGAAATGTTCCCAATTCGACAAACGCCCCTCACGAAAAAAGCAAAACTTGAAGTCAAATTATATCGTCTTGAACGCGAAGACTGCTACTCAATCGGCGAGATAGCTCAAAAATTTGGAATATCCGACAGTTCAGTTTATAAGCATATCCGCAAGTTTTCTATTCCAACTAGACAGATTGGGAAATATGTCTATGCACCCAAATCTGAAATAGACAATTTGTACAATAACAAATCATAAAGGTACCACATGAAAGAGTTATCCAACACTAAAGTAACAGTGAGGCTTCGAAAGGCCGAAGACCGAAAGGAGTGGTATGTTTATATCGAAAGTTACCCGGTTTTTGTTCCCGGTAAGAAAAGTCCACAACGCATACGGGAATATTTAAATAGAAGTGTGACTACAATTGAATGGGACAAAAAACGAACTGCCCGGACCGAAGCCGATGGTACAAAAACCTACAAACCCAAACGAGATGACAATGGAATAATTATCTGTAAAGGAGAAAAAGACCAGGAAAGTATGATTTATGCGGACGGAGTTCGTAAACTTCGCCAACGAGAATATGATAATGCTGATTTATACAGCGATGCTGAAACCGCTCAAGCTGAACAAAAGGAACGTTTGCAGCAAAATTTCATTGAATATTTTGACAAGCTAACGGCGAAACGACACGCCAACAGCTCAACATCTATTTTAATTAACTGGCAACGCGCTGTTGAATTTCTGAAACAGTTTGCAGGAAGCACGCTGTTGTTTTCCCAAATAAACAATAGGATGGCCGAAGAATATAAACTTTTTCTGCTATCTGCCCCTCTTGGAGGTAACAAAACCGGAACGCTTTCTCAAAATACAGCTTCAACTTATTTTTCCATCTTCAAGGCAGCTCTCAAACAAGCTTTTGTTGACGGTTACTTGACAGTTGATTTATCTGCAAAAATAAAAGGGATTCAGGATCAAGAATCCCGTCGCGAATATTTATCCATTGATGAACTCAATACACTTGCCGCTACTCCTTGCGAACGGGATGTGCTTAAACGAGCAGCCCTTTTCTCTGCGCTTACAGGATTGCGACATTGCGATATTCAAAAATTGCAGTGGCAAGAAATCAGCATTGATGGTAATCAGGCCAAGCTGCATTTTACCCAACAAAAAACCAAAGGAGTTGAATATACTCCCATTTCAGAGCAAGCTCTACAACTATGTGGAGAACCTGGAAACCCTGAACAATTTGTTTTTGAAGATTTGCCTGATCCATCCTGGATTTCACGTCCCCTCAAGCAATGGGTGGGAGCCGCAGGTATTAAAAAGAAAATTACTTTTCATTGCTTCCGTCATACATTCGCGACCTTGCAGTTATCAAACGGCACCGATATTTACACTGTCAGCAAAATGCTTGGCCACACCAATGTTAAAACCACCCAGATTTACGCCAAAGTGGTAGACGAGAAGAAAAACAAAGCGGCACAAGCGATACAGTTAGAAACAATAAAAACAATTAAGGAATGAAGAACAATCGGCTGGAGTTTATTATTTTATACGTACTGGTCGCATCCGCTGCGTTGATAATTGCGACATTGGCACGTATATCTGCTCTTTCCTTCGGAGCTGACAGTTTTACTGCATTTATTGTTTTTATTGTAGTCTTTGGCATTGAGGTTGCGGTATATTTAAGTATTCAGGTTGTTTTACAAGGATTGATGTTGCCTTGGATTGCAAGGGTTTTACTGAATGTTCCTTATTTCAAGAATAAAACAAAAAGCACACAACCTATTGATAAAATAACTATTCATACAACCGAGCCACCCTCTTTAGAGGATATTCGGAACGAACAACTACAAAACAAAGTAAAAGAACGGGAAGAAAGATTAAATGCTGCACTGAACTATACTAGAAATACATTTGCGCCTTATGCTTCAGATAGACAGATTGAGATACTTTGCGAAAATCTTCAACTTTACGTCGATAAAGTAAATTTGGAAAACTTACGCGCCATAAAAATCAGCAAAGACTTATCGTCTGTTGATATCTCTCATTTTGGATGGAATGTTTGGAATCATTTCAATGTAACTAAACGAATTGAGATTGCCCTCTTCCTCAAAAGAGTATTTCCCGATATTCTCAAAGATGTAGAAGTTGAAAGCATCAAAAGCCATCTGAAGGATGAAGAATTAAAAGGCATTATTAAAATACAGAAAAGCCTTACAGAGTAATAACAACAGCAGTTTATTAAAATCTCCAGTGTTTTAACTGTGTTTTTCAAGTGTCGTAGAACACAACGAAAACACCTGTTTCATTTGCTCCATAACAATTAAAAACGATAGTTATGGAAACAAATGAAATTTCTTTTGAAACCCTACCCAAAGCAGTTGCCTATCTGGTTAGCGAAGTGGCTGCACTCAAGCTATTAGTCGAAAAAGGGCAAATATCAGTTGCTCCCCAAAAACGCATTCCTATAGGCATTGAGGAAGCCAGCAGGACTATTGGCAAAGCCAAACCAACCATTTATGCACTCGTTCGCAAACGACTGCTCCCCTGTTACAAAAACGGCAAGAAACTTTATTTTTTTGAAGACGAGCTACTTGAATGGATTTCCCAGGGTAAGAAGAAGACATTACTGGAAATCGAGTCAGAGGTGAAAGCAGATTACAAAAAAGAGTTTAGAGGCACAAGAAGATGAATATATTTGACTTGATAGCCAACTTCTGGAGAATGGATGAACAGAAGAACTTCAGCGGAAACGAAACTCGACTGTATTTCTTCATGATTCATTTGGCGAACCGTTCGTTTTGGCAGGAATGGATTGAATTTGCAGACAAGCGAATGGTTGCCAATGCCAATATCTCTTTACAAGTATTGAAATCCGCCAGGGAACGTTTACACGAAGCTGAATTGTTGGACTTCGTTCCAGGAGGTGGGTTTAGGGTTAAAACTAAGTATCGGATTTTAACACCTAAGTCTAACCTTAAACTCTCACCCTCTCCTTTTAACAATAAAGACAAAAATTCAAACATTAATCCAAATGGAAAAAAGAAAGGATTTGTCCATACCGGAAGCGATTTTGACTAATCAGGAATTTTATCAGGTGTTACAAGAAGATGCTCAAGAAATTATTGCCGGTGAAAAAGAAAAGATGCGGCAACGTCGCTTTTCTCTTCCATTAGCATATTCCGATTTTCAGAGTTTGTTTTTCAAATTTGGTGCAGTTTGCTTACTCCAGAGAAATCAGGACAGGAATTTTGTTATTGATGATAACAACGAGCCAATAATAAAGCAACTCTACTATTTCGCAACCAACAATCCAGCCTTTACAGGTGATTTGAACAGAGGAATCCTGTTACAAGGGAAATACGGATGCGGCAAAACCATACTTCTGGAAACATACTCATTGCTCCACAATCATGTTGTGCGAAAATTCAGTTTGAATTATCCTGTACTCCTATTTTTCAAGTCAGTGGAATTGCAAGAGCAAATCATAAAACAGTCTGTAAATGTGTTCGTGCGAAAGCCATTAATCATTGACGAATTCGGACAAGAGTCCAAAACGGTTCAGGATTATGGCAACATTACCCGACCATTATCTGAATTACTGAGTTTGAGAAGCGATGCCGGATCACTTACTCATGGCACTACCAATTTCATCCTGAATACACTTTCGTCTGATGAATTTTATGGTGGGATGATTGGCGACCGGCTCAAAACGATGTTCAACTTTATCACTTTGCATGGAGAAAGCAGAAGAGTTTAAATAACGAACATGCCACTCCCTAGGGAATAACCCCGATTACTTATCGAAACTGCAAGTTTCTTTTAATCAACCAATAATCTTTAAATTATCAGCAATGAAAAAAATGAATTTTATTTTACAAAGTAAAGGCGGCAGCGGCAAATCGATGCTCACCTATTTACTGGCTCTGAAAAACGAAGACAATCCACTGACCTATTTTATTGATTTTGATAGTTCTGTCAAATCCAGCACGCAGCAGCTTAGATTCCTGCAGGGCCGGACGCCTGCCCGCTTTGCAAAAATGAACTTACTAGATGAGCGTGGTAAAATTGACCGGCAGCGGCTATTCGAAAATCTACAGATCCTCGCACAAAAACCTTACGAAGAATTTTTTCTTGACTTTGGCGCACCCGAAAGTGAGCAGTTTACCTCCCTGTTCTCAAAAGACTATACTATCGAAGAGTTTAAACAAATTGCCGATGAACTGGAAGTTGAATTCATATTCAACATTATTGTGGCAGGAGGCAGTTCTTACCTTCCCTGTACCAGTTACCTGGATAACATTGCCCATTTGAACCAACAGAATTTCAGCATCATCACTTATATCAACGAGTTTTCTTTTCAAAACTACAAATCTCTGATTACAGAAATTGAGAGCTATGCAAAAGCCAATTCAGACAATATCCACGGGGTCAACTATTTTGGTGACTTTGATACGGATGCTGCCCCTCATAAAAATATCTTAAGGTACATTTCTGAAGGAAAGGGAATGAACGCATACGTCTTTATTGAGAAAATCAAGATTCAAAAAGAACTTCAAAAACTACCGTGATGGAGCATGTGAAGATTGATTTTCAACGAATGCAGGCTGAGTACTTTCTGAAGTACGATTACCGGTTCGACGAGACTGCCTTGGCTATGTTACATATCTTGAAAAAAGAGCAAGAACAGAATTTCGTTTTGCAAAATACAGCGTTGAACAAGGCCATCGATAAAATTGAAGATTCTCAACGAACCTTAGCTTTAGACAGGGAACATCCGCGCTGGCAGGCATTCTCTTATGGGTTGGGCAGGCTTGGTTTGCCGCTGACAATGGTTATCTGTTTTGTTGCCATATTTTACATGATCTACCTGGGCAATCAAAACCACGAAACAATTGATTCTGGCAAACTCCGGTGGTATGAGAGTTTTTATCAAACCAATATTGAAAACAGGGAGACCAAGGCCATGAAAGAATATTTAAGGGCAAATCCTATTCCTGAATAATTTTAAATGATCCGCTCAATGAAAGAATTTTTAAAGCAGAAACTACTGGAAAACCGGTCAGGGATTTATTCCTTAATCGCCCATCACTATGCTAGCCAAATAAATGAAATGGGTTGCAGCCTTTTCCGCGACTGGTTAAGTGAAGAACTGTCTGTTGATAAAAGCGCAATAAATCTTACAGGCTTGTATTCCGCCTCCAGAAGGGCGCAAAAGAAAGATAAGCGTAAAAGTAAAACAGATGGTCTTCAACCTGAACTTAAAAACAAGCAGAAGAGCGTTATACCGGGTTCAACTTTTTCCGATCCCGGCTCCATGCCGTCTTCAGTGGATAATATTACTGAAATGTGACCTGGCTGCCGAATAACTAATTCTGCATAATTCTGAACAGGAATAAATAATTCTGAACAGGAATGCATAGAAATAAATATTTCTGCATAAAAACAGATGAAATATTCATTACTAGTCATATTTATGCGAAACTATTCAGTCAGGGAGCATAGCAAGTTTGTGTTTCGGCCTGCCCGAAACCTTGCTCTGCGAGGCCTAAAAACATCCCGCCGGTCTAATCTGAACATTTAAAAATTCAAAGCGTGAAAACAATCAAAAATAGGAATACCGGAGGGCGGCCAGCCAAAGAACCTGCCGAAAAGAAAGGGTTTAAAATAACGGTCAAAATGGCAATGGATGAGTACGGCTCTCTCAAGACTAAAGCGCTTGAGGCGGGAATTAACCAGAGCGAATATATCCGACAGTGTATTCAATCGAGTATCGTTAAACAACGCCTAACCCCAGAGTTGGTGAACTACATACGCCAACTTAGCGGAATGGCCAACAACATCAACCAGATTTCCCATAAAGCCAATGCCGCCGGGTATCCGGTTGTACACAAACACTGCTTGTATATGAACGAGAGGCTGGATAATGTAATTAGCAAAATAGAAGATGATTGCTAAGATTGTACAGGGACGTGGATTCCGTGGCGTGGTAAACTATGTCCTAGATAAAGATCATTCTCATTTGCTTTATGCTGAAGGGGTCAGGATAAAAGACAAGGAATCGATTATCAAAAGTTTCGTTGCCCAGCAAAAGCTAAATCCGAAAATAGCCAAACCGGTTGCGCATATTTCATTGGACTTTTCGGTGCAGGATAAAAACAGGCTAACCGATCAATTTATGGCTGGTATGGCACTGGAGTATATGGAAAAGATGGGATATCGGGATACACAATTCATCATTGCCAGACACTACGACACAGATCATCCACATATTCATATCGTGATCAACCGGATTGATAACAACGGGAAACGTATTTCCGATCAGAACGAAAAATTTCGAAATACCCGTGTTTGTATGGAGCTGACAAAAAAGTACGGTTTGTATATTGCTTCAGGGAAAGAGAACGTAAAAGAACATCGGTTAAAAGAGCCGGATAAAACTAAGTACGAAATTTATCACACTCTGAAATCTGTTATCCCAAATTGCAGGAACTGGAAGGAACTAAAAGCGGAATTACTCCAGTCCGGTATTACTATTGAATTCCGAAAAAACGGAAACACAGACAAGATCCAGGGAGTTCGATTTGGAAGGAATGGATATGAGTTCAACGGCTCCAAGATTGACCGGGCTTGCAGTTTTTCCAAAATCAGTTACCAGTTATACATGAATGAAAAGTTATACAAAAATGAAAGCCAGCATCATTCAGCATCAAACGATCCCGGTCAATTCAATCGTCAAGACAACACTGTTGATCTTGCTGCCGGACTTGAAAACGCGGCTTCCATAGCAGGCGGGCTTTTCGATTTATTGAAATTTTCGCATCGTTACGACGAAAACGAGGCTGACTTTTTAAAAGAGCAAGCCAAACGGCGGAAAAAGAAGATGGATAGCCAATATAGGCATAGATTGTAACTACAAAACTTGGTAGCGGGAAAATAGATTCTTTGGCAGTTTATGCCCTGTTTGAAGAACTGAAACAAAAAATGAGTTGGACAGCGGAGCCACTCACAACAAAAATAGCAGACTAATTTAACAAGAACTTCGGAAGAGATCACTTCACTGATCGAATATTGAAATTTCAACTCATGAGTGACAGTTTTCGATTAACAGGTTTTCGATTATTTCAACTAAGCATAGTCACTTGTCGCCAGTAATCGATCATTTAGTAAGAGACTACTTCAGCTTAACGATACAGGTGTACTTTTTGAACAATGGTCATACAAATCAAAACTTCGGAAAATATCAAGACTCGAAAATATTACTACATAGCATCTGAATTTTGAATTTGTTGATCTTGAGTTGATAGACGAGGTAGACTTGCCCTAATAATGGTGCATATCAAAAGAAAAACAAGAATAAATTCAGATTAAAGAAAAATAGGACATGGTTCTAAGATTTAATAAAGTTGAGAAAGTTCAAATTTGATCACTTATTGCAATTTGACCGTACGTTGTGTGATATTTTATCTTGAGACGATTGCTTTTCAATCCTTATTTTACGATATATGCAATCTTTACTGGAACAAAGTATGCATACGTATTTTCTGAATTTTACCTTCTCCCCAATTCCAATAATGCCACTGACAGATTTCATCGGTGACATCAGGGCGGAATCAGACAGCGAAATTTCACAAACATTTTCAGGAAAGAATGAGAAAAGTTTATGCTGGTCGGCTATGGGCCACTGGCAGTATCCAGGACTATATCGATTGGTCAATTGATCATTTGTTGATTCGAGCTCCTTTTTTAGAAATGATTGAAGCAAGTCACAGGCTGCCTCGGTAATCATACTCCCCAAAGTATCCAAAATGTATCCCAAAATGGGATCTTCGCCGTAAAGTAACCTGGAAGATTCTTCACTAATAGTTTTGCCTGCTGTACAAACATAAAATACAGCTCGTTCCGCCCCCTTTAATTCTTTGCAGACAGCTTTGCCAACATCAAACTGACGCCCATCTGCCTGTATCCTAAAGTTCCGTTGGTTAATTTGTAAGTTATCAATTATACAATAAGCGCCCTTTATATCTGGCAATTTATCGGCAAAGCTCATGGCCAGATGGATGCTACTTTCGAATAGTTCGGAAAAACTATCTTCATAATACCCAAACAAAAGTGCAATTTCTTTGGGATTAATTGAAAGATCAGAAAATTTAAATGTATATTCTTGATTCATACCTTGCTAAACATTCTTCCATTATAAAATTACATTGACTTTGCACAACAAACTAAAACGACAAATGGGAAATCACAAAATCGGATCAGGTACACAGATTTAAAGCAACATTCTATCCACATAGATATCCTGAAAATTGGGGTCCCCTTCAAGGTTAATATGTCTGGTTTTTGTCAGTATCTCATTCGTGATTTTTTCGTCTGAAAATAGAAACATTTTGGCCCCAATCAAGGCAGTATTTCCCATTTTGCATATTCTTTCTTCAGGAAGTTCAATCATCCCTAAATCCGAAACATGTTCCAGATTGATGTAATTTCCGAATCCTCCGGCAATATATACCTGTTGAATATCTGAGAGTGATATTGATAATTGGTAGGCGAGTATGGTCATCCCAGCAGCGATTGCAGCTTTGGCTAGCTGGAATTCGTTAATGTCTTTCTGTGTCAGGATAACTTTCCCGATCAGTTTGATGTGGTCATCTCCTGAATTGATTTCACCAAACAATCCGACCTTGTCCAATCTGCGCAGAATTGCAACCGCATCAATTAATGCACTCCCGCAAATTCCTTTTGGAGAGGTATTCCCGATAACATGAGCCACGATATTTTCAATATCAAGGTTGAAGGATGATATGGCTCCAGTAACGGCCCTCATTCCCATTGAAATATTGGCACCTTCAAAAGCAGGGCCTGCTGCAGTGGAAGTACAGAAAATCTGGTTTTTGTTTCCAATAACGATTTCTCCGTTGGTTCCCAGATCAATCAGGGCTGTATAATCTTCCTTTCGGTGAAGCCCGGTCGCAGCGATTCCCGCCAGGATATCGCTACCCACAAAACTTCCGATAGAAGGGTAAAATTGTACTTTTTCGACAACTTGAAATTTCCAACCCAATTCTTCCGGATTAAATCTTTTCATCCCCAAATTATCACTGTAAAACGGGTACATTGCAAGCGAAGTAACGTCACAATTACTGAATATTAGTTGCATGGTGGTGTTGCCAACGAGAACTACTTTTTGTAAGGCAACTTTGTGCTTTTCAACCATCAGTTCAATCATTGCCCCGATTGCTGATCGGATAACCCGGGTCATCTCAGACGTATTTCCATCCAGACAAGCATGTATTCTCGAAATCAGGTCTGCCCCGAATTTAGCCTGCGGGTTCAGCATGGTTTCAACAGCAAGTACTTTAGACGATGACAAATCAATCAATTGAGCAACTACTGTGGTCGTTCCCAGGTCAACAGCTACACCGAATCCTTTTTGTGGAACGAAATCAAACTCGCTTTCATCAGCAAGGATCAGGTGGTTGAATTGTTCAATTTCAAGGGTGATATGTCCGGTACATTGGCTGAAGCAGGCCAGTCGCCATTCGGGTGAAAGGCCTAGTTGCTCTATTTTCATCCGGTGAGCATCAGTCGCTTCTATTTCGCCCTGTAAAAGCCTGACCTTGCATTTTCCGCAGGTCCCTTTACCGCCGCAGGGAAACTCAATCCCGAATTCGTGCAGGACATCAATCAGGGGAGTTTGATCATTTACCTGAATTTCCTTACCAACCGGGTGCAAGTGGATGATATGTTTTTTCATGAAAGGATGTTTTTGATCTTAATCTAAAATTAGTCTATGTGTTAACTGAAAGAATGGCACTTTCTATACCTATTTTTAGATTTTTGATTATTTCAACTTCTGATTTATCAGCGATAATGACAAATTCACTTTGCTTTTTTTCATGACAAGGTTCAAATGTATAGCCAGAAAGAGTAAAATTAGCCAGTTGCCATCCGTCTTTTGTCCGAACATGTCCTTTCCCTCGTACAATAAAAGGATTTTCAGTAAAGAATTGACAGAGTTTGTCTGTATCGAAGATGGTTTCATGGTTAAACTTGAAGTTTTTTTCCAAGTAATTGTCACTGATTAAATCAGGGTTTCCCCCAGATAACATCAGGTACTTATTAATTTCTTGCTTATCCCGGAAATTAACGCCTTCTAGGGATGATAGTATTATACCAATGGTCTGGAAGTTTTGTTTGTCGGGAAATGTAGTTTTAAATATTTCAATTAACCGTTCTCTCTCTTTTCCATCAGAAACAAGGTCACATTTACTAAAAATGATGATATCGGATTTTATAATTTGTGCCCTATAGACTGGAGAAAACTTAATACGATGGTTTTCAAGGGCAGTAATATCCACCATACAAATAATTTGGAACAAGCTGAGCTCCGGAATTAATCCGACCATTTCAGAAACGGTGTCGATACCACCCAACCCGCTGGGTTCGATAATGATCCTGGAATAATTTCCAGTTTGGACAATTTTGGTGAGGTTCTCATAAAGATATCCCCTTGCCGAACAACAAATACAACCTCCGGAAATTTCGTATATCGTTTCGGAAGATGAATAAGATCGGATCGTTTGACCGTCGATAGACACTTTCCCGAATTCATTGATCACTACAGCCCATTGTTCTTCATCGGTCTTTTGTTCAAGAAGTTGTAAAATGGCGGTGGTTTTTCCGGACCCCAAAAAACCTGAAATAATATTTACTGGAATCTTTTTCAAGGGATATTACTTAAATGCTTCTGACTATTGACAATTAAGATTGAATTGCCTAAAGCCAGAAGCAAACTACTAACTAACACTAATTTAAATCTATAACCCGTACTCGCTCAAAGTAAATTTACTTTGGTCAAGCAAAGGCAGCATCATTTCTACAAATTCACTTTCGTTTTCGGGTATGCTGTTTAATTCATCACGAAGAATCGGTAGATAACCTGTTTCCAGTTCTGAAAGTTTCATCTTTCCCGAAGACAGTGCTTCCTCGATAATATCGAGGGCTGCAATAGCACCATTCCGGGCATTAGCCACATATGAATCGCCTTTTATCAATTCTTTCGAAATTCTAATTACATTTTCAGGAGAAAGGATCAGTGCCTGCGGATCGGTGTAAACATCTGATGCAACCAGCAATTGCTGTAAGATATGACTTGGGACAGTTCCGGCAATCAACGCCTGGTTCATGAGCCTAGCATCGTATTCCAACTGCTCCATATAAGCTGTCGGGGCCATACCGGAAAGCAATTTAATGTTTTGCACAGATTCGTTGCTCCATAAATCACAACAAGCCGAAGCAATATTGCCGATTGGACTGAGATGCGCACAGGCGGCAGTTTTCCCTTCCATTGAAATCGGGATGCCAGTAATTGCTTTGAGGAACGGGCCTTCATAACCGCAATCTTTATCGGGACCAATGGCACCTTCTTCCATGGCCACAATAGACCGGACTACTGAAATTACACGAACCAAAGTTGCGAATACCCGCGGAATGTATTTCTTTTCGGCTAAAACCATGGCTGTATTGGCAAATCCGCAGGCCGAATCACCGGAAGCTATTTTTCCATGCTGATTAGCCAACGCAACAATTTTCTTCCAAAGAAAACGCATATCTCTGACTCCAAGTACAGCTAAGGCAAAAACAACTCCTTTGACGTCACACATCATCAACGCCTCGTCCGAAACTTCTTTTCCGCCGGTACTCTCTATTGAAAGCAAGTCACCACCTTCAATCATACCCTGCTCAAATAGTTCCATCATCGGCTCTAAGTATGCGGAAGTTCGCTGTTTGGCAGGCCGTTCAAACTCTCTCAAATCGTTAGGTGTTAATCGGATTTCTGAAGCCAGACCATGTTTTTGATAATAGTTTTCACAAATCTCATTCATGATCTTAACAATCCCGATTCCAATCTTTGGAGTCTTGGTCATTTCGAGCAGGGTTTCCAGTTCGAGGACAACACCTTTCGAGTTCAGTTCAAGAGCGCGTTCAAGAGCGCCTTTGGTAATTTCGCGGTAGTGACTGTACACTTCAGAAAGAGTACTTTCATTGATACTCATTACCGGGAGCGTAAAATTCAATTCGGCGTAAACTTGTCCACCGCCGATTTCAAGTCCACGCCGGGTTTTCACCGGTTTGGGCGCAATCCCGAATATCAATTCATCCGGATTGTTGATGACTAGACTTTTATACTTCATGATTAGGGTTTTATTGTTTTAATATGAATCGTTTCAATGCATTAGGCTTCATGCTCTTCCACTTGTGCCTGATTGAATTCATGGAGCGCCTCAAAAAATGCTGAAACATTTTCTGTGGGAACATGCGGGGGAAGATCGCACCCTGTTGAAAGAACAAAATTTCCAAATTGGGCAGTCTTGTGAAGCAGGTCAGAAACATATTCTTTGACTTCCTGAGAAGAGCGCATCTTCATAACACCTACAGGATCAACGTTACCCATGATCAGTCTGTCCTTGGGGCAATATTGTAATGTTTCGACCATGTCAATGGCATTTCCAAAATGAAGAGCTTTTGCTCCTGTATTAAGCATAGCTTCTGTGCAATGTCCATTGTTCCCGCAGTTGTGCAGAACAACTATAAAATTGTCATCCTGGACAGCTTCTACGATCTGCTTCACGTACTCAGAGGAGAAATACTGGCAGTCCTCGTTTGAAAGGAGACCTGCTGCGGGTTCAGCTATGACGACTCCCGAACAACCAATACGCTTCAATTCAACGCAGTAATTTTTGATGAAACTCGTACATTTCTCAAGTAAGCATGTGATCGCTTCAGGCTCCATGTAGCAGGCTACCATTATTTCAGACATATCAAATAATCTTCCAGCAAGCGAGAATGGTCCAATAGCGCCTGCCAAAACAGGTTTATCTGAAGTATTTTCTACGGTTAATTTATTGGCCAAAATGTATTCCTGAACCCTTCCTGTCTTTAAATCAGGCACCTGTAAGTTCTCAATATCATCTGCATTGGAGACTAACCGGCCTAAAATGTGGGGCATATCATTTTCAGGAAATTCAATCCGGCATCCGAAAGCTTCTGCCTCGAGGGTCAGATCCATGATGACCGTTTTCGCGGCAACCGGATAAACTTCGGTTAGCTTTTTTATGGCCTGCGCATGAATTTTCCCATTCTGAACTGCTTCCTTAACCGTTTTACCGATCATTTCAATTCCTGGGTGGGTCATAATCGGAACAGCTATCCTGTTTAAAGATTGTATCTGCCCGATAACCCAGTCGTTCATATTAATCATATCTGAAAGTCTTGTGCTAATTTGTTTTTGGATAGAAAAATAAACAAAACAGAGTCCTGAGGTCCTGAAGTTCAGAACTCTGTCAACTTTTAATAATACCTAAATATGGGAAAACGTCAGGATGCTAATTTGGAAAGGTGCTCTACTACCCCCTGAGGATCAGGCGCATAGAAGTCTGCACCTATTTTTTTGCAAAATTCATTGTTTACAGGCGCCCCGCCAATAAAAACTTTAGCAGCAGGAGCTTGAGCTTTGATGTCGGAAACAATTTCGCCCATATTGACCATCGTTGTTGTTAAAAGAGCGGATAATGCTACCACTGCACCTGGATTACTGTTCAAGGCTTCAAGGTATCTGGATGAAGGAACATCCACTCCAAGGTCAATAACTGTCCATCCAGCCCCTTCCACCATCATGGCTACCAGGTTTTTCCCAATATCGTGCAAATCGCCCTTCACTGTACCAATAATAAATGTCCCTTTGGTTTTGATTTCTCCAGAAGTGAAAAATGGCTTTAACTGAACCATTGAAGCCCCCATTGCTTTGGCTGACATAAGCATTTGAGGTACAAATATTCTGTTTTCGGAAAATTTTTTGCCAACGTGGTCCATTGCAGGGACCAGAGCGTTTTCAAGTATATGCTGCGGGCTGATGCCAGTTTCAATTGCTTTAATGGTAAGTTCCAATGCTCCGTCTTGTCCACTGAGTTGCGGTGGAAAAGGTGATTTCAAATCTACTTTTCCTAATTCAACAGCCACCAAAAGTTTTTCAAGTAATTCGTTCATAATGTATTGGTTTAATTTATTTTATTAAGGTTTTTGATACAAAAATATTTAGTGTGTGGAACTATATCTACACCTATTTTTACTAGTTTTGATGCGATATTCACATTTACGACCTGTTTTGTATAATCTAAACTACTATGTCAGCATTGCTGGAGCAAATAGTTGTAGCAGAGGATGAATCATTCTTTATTGGTATTTTTCAGGATAATTTAGAGAAAAGCACTTGGCATTATCATAATAATTATGAAATCAGTTTCATTACAGAGGGATCAGGAAAACGGATCGTTGCCGATTCGATTCAAGAATTCCAACCAGGTGATTTAGTATTTATTGGATGTAATCTTCCGCATGTATGGATCGCAGATAAAGAAACACTAAACCCTTCGTTGCGTACCTTAGAGATGGTTTTTCTTCAGTTTACCGACAGGTTGCTAAGCTCACAGTTGTTATCTCTTCCGGAGTTTAAATATGTTGCTAAAGCCTTAGCCCTGTCGGAGAGGGGCATCCTTATTGTTGGCCAAACGCTCAACGAAGTGAGCGAACTCATGTTACAGATGCCCTATTTAAAGGGCTTTGAGCGTATGCTGCACTTTTTCAAAATGATGGATATTATAGGCAGAAGTGATTCTAACATCCAACTTGCAAGCAATGAATATCTCAAGGTACGATTTACAACCGGAAACAAACGGATAGCATCCATTCATGAATACTTTATGAACAACTATCGCGAAGAGGTCAACCTTAAAAGAATTGCAGAATTAGTCAGTATGGCCGAAGGTTCGCTGTGCCGTTTTTTTAAGGAAAATATGGGGGTTACTCTATTTGAATATCTGAACCGAATTAAAACTGATTTTGCCTGTAAACTACTTATGGACAATGATTTGAGCATTATGGAGGTTTGTTTCGACAGTGGTTTTAATAATTTGAGCCATTTCAATAAACAATTCAGAAAAATGACGGGCGTAACCCCTAGTGAATACCGGAAAAATCTAAAGAGTTTGCCTATTTAAATACACTTTGATCGGGAATATCTTCGCCGTCCCAAATGCGTTTTTGGGTCCATTTAGCTTCAGGGCTAGTCCAAAATGGATCAGTCGCCGGAATTCCCAAATGGGTTAATCCCATGGTGCACATATACAATGCCCCAGTGTAATTGTACGAATCGCGTGCATTAACCTGGTGACCCACAATACCTGCATTCAACCACCCATTCTCGTCGAACGTGCCCGGAGCTTCCATCATTCTGCGAATAACTGCTGTGATAGCCGAGCGCATAGCTCCCGGATTTAACGATTCAGGAAGTTTGTTCCAACGGAATGCCATGTACTCTAACTCCTGAAAAACAGCAATCCGATAGGTTGAAGAACGTCCGATTACAGGAAAAGTACCTTCAGGCGAAATCATGTGTTCCAGTACTTCGGCATACCGTTGTCCTCGTTTGATGCATTCAGATAGATTTTTGGCCAGCGGATTCCCCATTTCTTTGCAAAATTTCAGGGTTTCAAGTAACAATGGATGGATCACGTAACTGTTGTAATAGTCCCAATGCATATTTGGGCCATCGCCATAGGTACCATCTCCGAGAAACCATTTCATATGTTGGTTTACTGCATGTTCAATTGGGGCCATTTCGCATTCTCCAGTAAATTTCCAAATTGCACATTCGATTACGGAAGGAAATAGTAGCCAATTGCTCTCGTTAGGAACAAATTTCCGATGTATTTTCAAAGCTGCTAGCACATTTTCCTTTTGTGACTGTGTCAAAGGTTCCCATAATTGATTTTGCGCAATTAACAGAGGATAGGCCAAATAGGCGAGGTGAACAATTATTTGTTGTGTTGGTTTTTCAAACATGTAATCCGGCGATTGTGGATTTGTTGAATTAATAAGCCCTTTTACCGACAAACCGATGTATTTTGATCGAAGCTTTCCTTCCTCAGTATTGTCGGCACCTAACGAAAGCCAAGGGGCAATTCCTGATAAAGTTCTTCCAAAAGCCTGCAATGACGATGTTTGTATGTTATCACTATCTGTTTCCCAATCTTTTCTGGGAATGGTTTTATACAATTGCTCTTTGCTCAGAGGAACCAGTACCGAATCAGATATTTTACTTAATAGTGTAATGGTGTATTCCCGGTCATGTAAACCGGTCTTGGATTTTTCTGTTTTATTTGGTGCAGATGCACTGGAACTGTTGACGAAACCCGATATTATCAGTAAAATGCCAATGGCTATAGTTTTTATATTATTCATATTTAAACCTTTAAACTATTTTTAATACTTTCCGTATTGTTGAAGGGTGTCCCACATTGCCCAGAAGTTTTCGGGCGATACGTCGTCCTGAATGTTGTGCACAGGGGCAAACACAAACCCCCCGCCGGGAGCAAGGATGTCGATAATTCGTTTTACCTCGTCAGCTACTTGTTGCGGACTGCCATTATTCAGAGTAGATTGTGTGTCAACTCCACCTCCCCAGAAAGTGAGCACGTTGCCAAAATCTCGTTTTAACTCTTTTAAATCCATTCCAGTAGCGGTAAATTGAACGGGATTCAGAATATCTAAACCGGCCTCAACCAAATCAGGAAGGATTTCACGAATGGCGCCACAAGTGTGCATGAAGGTTTTAACATGCGGTAAACGCTTTTTAACATGAGTAAAAAGAGTCTTGAACCGTGGAATAATGATTTGGCGTAAGGTTTCCGGATCGATAATGGTGGTGGACTGAGAACCCAGATCGTCGCACTCCGAAATGACCTGAATATGATGCTCGTTGCCGGTTTCTATGGCCCAATCGATAATAGCGTCCCAATAACGGAGTTTATCTTCTAAAATAATATCGCAAAGGCCCTCAACACCGTTTGGATCCATCATGGTATCCATAAACCAGTTTTCATAACCCCTAATGCGTAAACTATTTTCAGTAAAACCTGCAGTGTTCCGGTCTGCTATTCCGCAGAAATTGCCCACTTTCACAATTTGTTCATTCAGGTTTTTACGTAAAAGTTGTGTAAAAAAATTCCAGTCAGGGCGAGGAAGCTGATGAAGTGAGCCTGATAAAGAGTCAGCTTCCAGAAGTGGCGATGAAATCAGGTGATAATATAAATCAGTTCCGGTTTCAAATTTCCAGTTGCAACCATAAAAATCGGTCACTTCAATTAAATTGCCGTTAACCCGTTTTTTGTTACTGAAATCTGTGATACGTTGTGCTCCAAGCCTGCGTGTATCTGATTTCAACAAAATTAGGTTTTCATCACACGGTGTCACAATTTGCTGAATCGGGTCGATCTCATCGTCGCCAATCTCGATTGAAAGCCCGCGAAATTGCATGGCCCGTAAATAGGCATTCTTTGTAATTGCTGTGACTGTAGTCCCAGCTAAATCATAAGGAATACGGTCGGCCTCCTTGTGTGCAAGGGCGGTTTGAATTCGTTCTCTACTGTTCATTTTATAAATTTTTAAATATTAATGGTTTTGATTTTTGGAACTAATAGGTGGATTATAAGTAACGCTACCAGGTAACCACATCCTGCAATGGCAAACGGAATAGCATAACCTTCGGTGCCAATATCCTGAAGAATTTTGCCTACTGAAAAGGCTACAATAGCACCACCTATGGCACCCGCAAAGCCGCCGAAACCTGCCACTGTACCGGTCGCTTTTTTTGGAAATATGTCCGACATCAGGCTAAATACGTTGGCAGACCAACCGCAGTGCCCACCGGCAGCTAGTGCAATCAAACCAACAGACAACCACATATTTTCGGTGTGCGGGACCAAAGCCACCGGAACAGCAAACAATGCACAGACCAGCAGTCCAAGTTTACGCCCTTTATTCAGGCTAAAGCCAATTTTCATCAATTTTGAAGAAAGCCATCCCAGAAAAATTCCCAACCCCCACGATGCCAAATAAATGATGAAAAACGGCGGTCCAATTTCTTTCAGGTTTAGTCCGAACTTTTCGTTCAGAAATTTGGCACCCCAAAACAGGTAAAACCACCAAATCGGGTCAGCCATGAACTTAGCTACCGCAATAGCCCAAGCCCCCCGATGGGGAAGAATATCTTTCCACCCTACTTTTTCGGTATTTTCGTTTTCGTTACTGTCTGAATTGATGTATTGAAGTTCTTCTGCCGAAACGTACGGGCTTTGTTCCGGATTCCTGAAATATTTTAGCCAAAACAATACCCAGATGATGCTAATGGGAAATGTCCAAAGAAAGCCAACGCGCCAGTTGTTGAAATTCAGGACTAAGACTGGAATTATTAACGGAGAAAGTATGGTACCCATGTTTGATCCGCCATTAAAAATCCCTACAGCCAATGCCCGGTCTTTTTTAGGAAACCATTCGGCAACCGCTTTTATGGCCGACGGGAAACTACCCGACTGACCAACTGCCAGTGAAAAACGGGCTACCGCAAAACCAATCCATGAGCGTGATAGAGCGTGCCCCAAAGCTGCGATACTCCAAATTCCGATGGAAACCAAATATCCTTTCCGGGTTCCGATGGTGTCAATCAAACGACCCATTAGGATAAAGCAAAGCGCATAAGCGATCATAAATACGCTGTTGATGATGCCGTATTGCTCTTCTGTCCAGCCTATACTTTTCTGAAGTTCGGGAGCTAGAATACCCAGCGCCGAACGGTCGATATAAAGGATTGTAGTAGCTACAAAAAGAAGGCTCAATATAGTCCAACGAAAGTTGGTTTTTGGTTTAGTACTCATATTGTTCTGATTGTTAGATTTTAAAAATTACAATTGGCTAAACGAGAATACTTTTCAAAGGCTTAGATTGTAAATAAAGTGTTGACCCGTGAACAAATAGATAGTCCGTACCTATATTTTGTAGGATTTCCATTTTACAGAAGGAGAAAATTCGGTAATAGGCTCTTTATAAAGCGGGTCAACATGGGTGTAAACATCTTTGGGTTGAACCTCCGCAGAGAGTTTCATCCTGATGGATTTGGAATAATTGTATGAAAAGGTATAAGTATATCCGCTAACATTGGTATTAAATCTCCAGGTATAAGGAGTTAAGTCGAACTTGAAATTCTTTTCATGACCAAAGGATACGGCCAACGTCGGAATCATATATAGGGCTGATTTTTTTGTTGTTGACACCGAGGTGTCACAAATCGTGCAGTATATGTTTTCTCGCGACAGCTCCTTGCAGCTTACATTCTCTTCAAACTGACTGAGATAATGGGCTTCATCAGAAGCTTCGTGAAAAGAAATGGCATAGAATGACCAGCGTCTGTAACTACCCGAGAACCCAATTCCTACGGTTGGGCATTTCGTTGAGGTTAATCCCAGTAACGAGGATTTGTGAAAAGGATATGCCGAAAGTTCCATTTGTCCGGAAAGCTTGTTTATTTGTTTGGGTGACTGCTGTGCGTTGGCTTGAATTATTATTCCCAACTGTAATACACCAATCTGTTTAAAAATTGATCTAATAGAAAATATAAATGCGAAAAATCAAGAGTATTTGTTTGGTTGGTCGATCGCCTGATTCAATTTCTCAATCTGCTCATTTGTTAAAGTAAAGGATAATGCTTTAAAGTTTTCTTCCAATTGTATAACCGAACTACCTGTAACCATTGGTATTATTTGCGAATAACACTGCATCATCCAGGCCAACACAACTGCATTGGGAGATACCTGTAATTCTTCAGCGGTTTCGTTTAGATTAACTAGCCTGAATTCGTTGGATTTGCTTTGATAATGAACCGGGATTGGACGGTCATTTCTAACATAAGCCCCTCCAAGCAATGGCGAATAAGCCATTAAGCTTATGTTTTTTGTTTTGCACAATGCCTGAATTTCGGGTGTCAGCAAAAGTTGCGTTCCAAAATCAGACCGTAGTCCAGGTTCCAGATAAGTGTGCCGCTGTTGAAGGCAACAAAAACCTTCCCAATTTTGCTGACAGGAAACCAAGTTTGCGTCAGAAAGCTGCCAACCATAAAAGTTGCTGGCACCGGCAAAGCGGATTTTACCTTGTTTTTTCAGTTGAAAAAAAGCTTCCATTGTTACTTCAATCGGAGTATTAGCATCGTATGCATGAGCAAAATAAAGGTCAATGGTTTCCACACCCAACCGTTTCAGGCTCTTCTCACATTCTGAAATAACAATTTCTTTTTTTAAAGAGCGCGGAACATCACTATACTGAAAACCAACCTTTGAAGTGATAAACATTTGTTGCCGGACGCCTCTGCTTTTCATCCATTTACTGAGCAGGTTTTCGCTTTCCCCTCCCTTAAATCCGGGTACCCAACTTGCATACTTATTAGCTGAATCAAGAAAACTTCCACCCTGGGCCACATAAGAATCGAGAATATTAAACGATGTGGGCTCATCAACCTTTGTCCCGAAATACATGGTTCCCAGTCCCATGCAACTGATCATTTCCTCTGTATTTCCAAGTGTTGTTTTATTCATTTTTATTATTTTCTAGTAATTCATACATTTCACTTGCTGCCAGCAGGAAAGCTCCAACGCCATAAGGCATGGAATAGTCTTCGTTGTATTTAGCCGGTGAATCGCCTATAGGTTGAATTCCGGTAAAACGGCCATTCGGTTTCACATAATTACACAGGGAATTCCATGTTTTTTCCACCACCGGAATAAAAGTATCTTTGTCAACAATGCCGTGGTTTATAGCATAAGCCATGCCATATAAGAAAAAAGCACTTCCGCTGGTTTCTGCCTGTTTATGCGCATTCCGGTCCAGCATACCGGCGCCCCATAGACCATCTTTTCCTTGAACTTCTCTGATTTTGTTGCACATTTCACGGAGCTGTTGTTCATATTTATATCGGTATGGGGCGTTGTCAGGCAAGTATTGCAGCACACGGACAAGTCCCCCGACGACCCACCCGTTTCCACGGCTCCAAAAGACCTTTAATCCGTTTGGTTCCCGTTTGGTAAAAAAAGTCTCATCCCGAAAGTATAGATGTTGATCTGTATCATAATAGAATGCTGAAACTTTCCACCACCACTTATTTAAAAAGTCATAATACTTTTGTTCCCCGGAAATTTTTCCCATACGGGCAAAGGTTGGTGGCGACATAAACAGGGCATCGCACCATGACCATTTTTCGCCATTCTTTGATTTAAAGGTCAAATCATTATCCAGTGCGGAGACAGCATCCATATTACGATCTAATTCATGCTGAATTGCTCCGATTAATTTCGGATTTTTCTCGATCTCGTACAATTCAATCCAAGCCTGAGGTGTACAATGGTCATTCGCTCGGTGTGTAGTTTTAATTACACCCCAATTTGCCCGTTCTCCAATACTTTTTACTGCCTGAATATACTTTTCGCCATGCGGAAGTTTCCCAATAGCCATTAATCCATTCACAAAAGGACCTTGAACCCAGTCTCCCATAAAAGTATCTTTTGGATTTTCTAATTGCCAGTCGGCAACTTTTTGGGCTAATTTAAGCACCGACTTTTTTGAGATTGACTGTCCGCTTGATTGAGTTTGAAAAAAAACAATTATAAAAAATGTAAATATCAATGTTTTCATGATAAATAGTTGAGTTAATTAACTGAGTATATTTAATGTTCTGGAGTTCTCATTAATTTGCTAACCACGTCATTTCTCTATCGAGAGGATATATTGGCCTTTTAGCTTGTTTAAATGGTAAAGAAGAAATATCCAAATTGCAAAAGCCAGAAGTAAGCGCAATTAGGTGTGCCGGAGCAATATCGCGTAATTCAGGATACAAATACCCCAGTTTTACGACAACAATCTTAAAATCTAATGGGTTAAGCCCAACATCACTAAAATCTTTAAGGGTAGTAAACGATCTCCGACTATTTAACAATGCAACTTTTATCCCTTTTACTTTTAATAGTACTACAGCTTTTGTAGTCGCCAATATTGAGTCTGGAGAGAAATTCTCAACTATCCCTTCAAGAGGCAAAGAAAATCCAAATGTATGGTCTTTTTTTCCGCCAACTACGAGTTTTACGTTTGCTCCAATTCCTGCCTTAACACATTGATTGAAAGCTTCCAAATCAACAAATCCGGCTATTAAAGCGTTTTTGCAACCAGCATCTATTAATGCCTTTAATACTTGAGGATTATCTCCAGGGGCCCCTGCAGTGGTATTATCGCCCGAATCTGAAATAAATACTGTTTTTTGAGGTAACAATTCTGCTTTTTTAATCATTTCCTGAATCGATCCTGACTCCACATCCAGCTCTAGCCGTGAGCGGGCATCCCAAATCTGCCGAGCAATCTGAGATGCTTCCTGTTTCGCTTTTCTTGCGTACATTTCATCTTTCGCTATTACA
This sequence comes from Bacteroidota bacterium, assembly GCA_021849365.1. Lineage (GTDB taxonomy): Bacteria > Bacteroidota > Bacteroidia > Bacteroidales > Prolixibacteraceae > Aquipluma. The sequence goes on from JAJZSZ010000013.1 coordinate 24,377, forward strand.
AATACCCGCATTGAAGAACGTGGAAGGTCGGCCCATGCATACCCAACAAAGATGGAAGCATCCAACAAGCCTTCTCTCTTTTCCACCGTGTAAAGCTTTGCATAGATCGAATTCAGCGGCTCAACCTCTGTAATGCTCTTCTCCCCTGGTACAAGAATCGGTATCGTAACGCATTCAATGCGAGGCGCTAATTTTTCACGAATACATTTAACCAACATCTTTACGGCACGTAACCGAGTCTCGGCTTCATCGCGATGTGGTGCTGTCCGATAGGCTGTCAATACATTTAAACCCGAAACAAACTCATCCGACACGTTTCCATGCAAATCAAAGCTTCCACTTATTATTACTTTTTCTCCTGCAATCTTTCGAATCTCTTTGATAAAATCTACCTGAGCATCTGCATATCCGTCAACATGAAGAGCTCCATGCATATCCATGTAAATTCCATCTAATTCTCCCGCGTTACGAATCTGACCCAGTATTTCATTTTTTATTGTTTCGTAAGCTTGTTTTTCCACAATACCTCCCGGCCAGGCATATGCATGGACCGTAGGTATTAACTCGATACCTTCTTCTTTCAGGTAATCAGCCCACTTTTGACCGTTGCTTATTGCTTCACCCCTAAGGATCTTAAAATCTGAAAAAGTGGTTGGTAAAGTAGAGAATGTATTAGATTCATGACGGATTCCACAGGATAATATTCTCAATTTACGCGGTTGGCTGTTACATCCGGCAGAAAGTATGGTTAGGCCAAGCAATAAATACATTAAGTGATATTTCATTGTAAATGATTTATTTGGATTATTAAACAAAACTTAGTATTAACTTATGATTTAAGAAGAAAGGCGGGACTATTCCTGCAGTGTTTGATAGAGGAAGGACTTCATTGGGTAGCTCAAATCCCAATTGTTCCATAAATTCACGTCTTTTCATGCACCGGACAAACATATCGGGATAGTTTTTTTTCAATTGCTGGCATAAGTCCTCATCGGCAATGACTATTCCATCCTCCATTCTGGAAGAGAAATAACGCTTGGAGCGTGGAATAATATCAGTTTGAATATACATCCCTGTGCAGATTCTTTCTATTGATCCTTTGTAAATAGGGGAGCTTGTCCACTCATCCCAATGAATTAAATGTCCGGGATTTAGAAAGACACCAAACTGATCGAAAGGAAGCCGGTCGTCAATTATTTGCTGCAGTTCTCCTCCGGTAGTTCCTATTTTAAGATGTTTGAACCAATCACGCAAAGCCGCAAAATAGGGTCCGGCAAAATTTTCAACATATCCCTTTGCTGTTTCCGGTAAATCGTCTTCACTCTCTGCAACCCAACCTGCCCGGCAAATATTACTTCCCCAGTAACCAATGTTGGTTGAGCAGGGATCCCCTTTACGAATAATTGCACCAACTGGGCTTGACAACCCATAATGTTGATTGCCAGAACTTTTAATCCCAATATGGCAATTTAAAGGATAGCCTGTATATTGGTAAGATTTTATTTGGTCAAAATCTGTAATGTCAGCTTTAAAGTTCTTCAATAATGAAGTCATCCCTTCTGAAGCCATCACATTTGAAAACTCAAAGCATGCAATTTCATAGGCTGAACAAAAAGAGCGCATTCCATACGATGGTGAAATGAAAAGGTCAGTCGCATTCACAACGGCAGCTTCTGTGACCATTTTTCTTAACCTGTCAATCAAATAAGCAGGGATATCGCTGGTTAATTCCGGATTATCGAAAGCCATTGATGAATAGTATTTCCATCCTACACAACCCACTTTGGCTCCCATTGCAATTCCCTCTTCGGCTAAAATTACTTCCAGACGGCGACTTTGATTGCGGGGTTGGTTCATTAATGAAAAAGTTTGGTAACGCTCGTAACGTAGCTCTCCTGCACGATACAATGGCGAAATGTCCAGATGCCCTACACATTCGTTCCCAACTAAAATCAATGGGAGTTTATCATGGGTTAATATGAGCAATGCTTCTTCAAAACGAGGATCGAAATGGGTAAGGTACATCAAGTTAGCAAAATGCTCACGATCGCTATATACCAATAAATGAGATAAACCACGTTCCTGCATCATTTCCAGGCAACGATGAATACGGGCGTTTAATTCGTTCAGTGAAGGTTCACCGGGAGGAGTTGCTTGGCTGTATTCAGGCCAGTCAGTCTCACGAATAAATACATTGTCTTTCAAACGTAAATATGGTTTTTAATTTGTTGAAAATCAGAATACAATCAGATATCTCTCATGCCAATAAATAATCTTCACAAGATTTATATTGACTTTTGTGCCGCCCCCTTAAAATTATTATTGTGTCATGTTCGTATGGTCATTAAAAATTGTTAACTGCAGCGTGCTGGTTCCATTATTACAACTTATTTATTGTGATTTTATATTTCCCAGAAAGTTGCATTTCCCGGGCGGTTAATGAAAGTCGATAAATTTGCTCTCCCCAAACATCCGACAGTCGTTTGTCGACAAGTAAAATTGTCTCAACGGAAGGCTCAAACAAATCCTTATCGTAGGTGAGTTTTATTTTGGTGCCTTCGTTCTCGAGGATAACAATTCCCGAAATTGAAACATCGGGTTTTCCCCAGATCAGAAAATTCAGCTGATTGGTTTTTTTTGCTTGTATCAGTTTAAAATTGTCAACAATGGTTAATCCTTTGAGCCCAAGAGTGTAGGTTCTTATCCATTTTTCAACTGCGGCATCCTCAGGATAAGCACCAGCCAAATCGAGCGAAAACAATGATTTTGCCTGATCAAATTTCACATTTCGTGAGCGGTATTGAACCCCAAATTCCTGAGCAACTCCGTTAATCAAAGGCAGGTTGTGGTAATTGCTTTGCATGGTCCAGATAGTATAACGCTCATTACTGAACGTTTGGCGTGTGTAGGTTCCAACTCCGGCATCAATAACCATCGGAGTTTCATTGACGTAGAGCGAAAACGAACCCATGTCATTATGGTTATGGCTTTCTGCATTGTATCCGCCTTTAGTTGCAAGAAAGAAACCAGTGGTATTGCGCATATAGCAGAATTCGGTTTCAGGATACCAGGTTGAAGCTGCTTTTGAAATGGCCGGTTTAACCTGTACCAGTTCGCTCTGCCACTTGAGGTTTTCCAATGTTCGAAATAAGTCTCTGCCGGCATTGTAATGGTTTACTTTTCCATCGCGTTCGTACAAATAAGCCGCAAAGTGCTGCATATTCTGGTTCGCAATGGCTTGTCCATAGCGGAAAATTAAACCTGGCTCACCACCACCTTTGGCGGAAGCATCTGCAAAATTGACAACCCATCCATTGCCCACATACGAATCGGTTATGTATTCGCCCATGTTTTTGATGATCTGCTGATTGAAAATGGAAATTTCACCGGACGTTGCAGTGCTTAGCAATTGTAGGTAGTCGTACATTTTCCCTGCGGCATGACCCCAATAAGAAGGCCCTTCTTCACAGGCGCCATCCTGGTGGTTATAGTTAATAAACTGATCGACTGAAACCATTGTGCGGTAAACAGCTGCGGACAATTTATTGGGATCGTTTTCAAGCAAAAGGAAACAAGTAAGTACATTGAAGTTGCACCACGGATTCCAGTTGTTTACCATTGTTTTCGGGGTTGCATTAAAAGCCTGCCACCAAAAGTTGCTACGATTCATATACGGATCTAATATCCGGTCCTGAAGGTTCTTTCGCAATCTTTCGGAGAGCAATGGCTGCACGTTATTTAATTCGTCTTTCAAAAAATAATATGTCCAGGCGAAAAAGGATCCCATATCACTGGAAGTAAGGTCTATGATGTTTTCTTTATAAGACGGCAGTGATGTCTTTAGAT
>JAJZSZ010000014.1 GCA_021849365.1 Bacteroidota bacterium
GCTTCTTGTACCCGAACCGTTGGCCATACATCGCCATCAGAAAAAATCGTATGAATATGAAAGTCACATTTCAATGTTTGGTAGCCACGAATATTTGGGATTTTAATTTCTTTCCGCGCAGTAATTTTTTGCATATGAGGAAACTGAACGTTATTCAGGTCCTGTGCCATTGATGCCATTCTAACAAATAGTAGTAAAAGCAGTAATTTAAAATTCATAGTTGTTGATTTTAAGTGGATTTGTTTTTGCGTTCTTTGAGTAAACATTAACTCATTGAGTTCTTGCCTTGGTCCTGAAATGATGGAAAGAATACCGCTAATCAGAGGTAATGAATTAATTGATTCAAACATAGGAGCGTTAGGTTAGCTAAATGTTATGAAACTTATTGTTAAAGTTATTAAACAACTAAAAAGCAGTTAAACAAAGTTGCAGTTCTGTTAAAAGAAAACTCAAATGAGGTGAAGGACATTTAGCTTGGAACAAATTTCATTAGGCATGTTAATGTTTCGCAAGTAAAACTTTTAATAGACAAAGTCAGTTCCTTAAAAATTATAACTAGGAGATTTGTGTTATACTTGATTTCTTCAATAAAAAGGTAAAACAGGTCAAGATGAAAATTGTAAGGAAGTTGAGTCGTATATTAAATTAGGAGGGGAAATAAATTTCCATACTATAGTTTTGGGTTTTTCTAATCAGAGTCAGGAAAAAATTTCCAAAATTATTTGTCATGTCTGAAATTATCCAGAAAAATTATTTACATTATAACTATAATAAATTGAATATCAGCGAGACTATATTGAGATTCATTGAAATAAGCGTTTTGTAAAATATTGATAATCAGCTCGGAATAAGAATTCGTTCAAACACCAGCTGGGTCACAAAAAATGGAATCAAAACGGACTAAAAGCCTTCAAATTAAATGATTTGAAGGCTTTTCACTTTGATTCTACCACCAAAATGCAACAAGAAATCGCAAAATGAAAGAGACCGATATTTTTCTTGTGGAGAATATAAAGTGCTTTTAATTAATGAATTACAATTTAATATTTGATTTATATTCAAAACTAAATTGTAGTGTCAACTTAAGCTGAATCAACCAAAAATTTATTTCTTTTCTGTTAGCAAATAATAATTCAAAATTTTATTGTATCTGAATGCTTCTGTGTTTCTCCACGATGCTCAGAGTAAAGAGTTTAAAACAAAGAAACAGTTGTTTCAGCAACATGGATGAAATGACAGTATGCCAAGTACCATGTATTTATGGGTTCGTCTCATGCCGGTCTATTCCTATATCGTGCATTGAAACAGGATCTTCAATGGGTTCTAAATGAGTAAAAACAGTGATTGGGCCATCAAAAAGTTGGCGTATTTCTCGCTCGATTTTTTCTGCTTTATCGTGCCCATCCTGAATTGTCCAATACCCAGGTAACAATAAATGAAAAGCGATAAACTTACGCTGACCGGCCTGCCGGGTTAAAAGAGAATGGTGTTCGATGTTTTGCGATTTTAATGAATTCAGTAAATCAGATATTTTAGCCAATTCATCATCCGGGATACTCGCATCAAGCAATCCGGTTGCTGAACGATGAATCAGTTGATAGCCTGCCCAAAGGATATTCAATGCTACAGCGACGGCGACAATGCCATCTAGAATTTGCCATCCGGAAAGCTTAACCAGCAGGATACCTGCCAGAACTCCCACTGAAGTGTAAACATCAGTCATCAAATGTTTCCCATCGGCATCAAGCGTTATCGAGTTGTTCTTTTTCCCTGCTTTTATCAACACAAGGGCTACGACTAAGTTTATCAACGATGCGCCGACGGATATAAGTAATCCGACTTCAACATTTTCGAGCGGTTGCGGATGAATAATCCGCGGAATTGCCGACCAGATAATGCTAAAAGCAGCAACTACAATCATTCCACCTTCAATGGCGCTGGAAAAATATTCTGCTTTTGTATGACCAAAAGGATGCTTTTCATCTGCTGGTGTTTCTGCAATGGTGAGCATAATCAGTGCGATGATGGCGGCAACCAAATTGACGCATGATTCGAGAGCATCTGAAAGTAAACCCACGGAATCAGTAAGATACCATGCGAAGAATTTTAATAGGATGGTAACGAGAGCCGCACCAATTGATAAATAGATGAACTTCTTGAGCGATCGTGCTTTCATAAGGTGATAATATCTGATTTAAATTTCAAACAAACACTACATATTCCTTTAACTATCAGTAATTTTTATCAATACTATTGATTAGTAAAAACCCAATTGAATGGGCAAAGGTAATTTGAAAGCTATCTGTAATTTTCATGATACACGATTTTAAGCAAATCTTAAGAAAACTCATAGAATGCTTTAAGTACAACAGTACTTTTTTTGTGTCAGAAATACAAACATTAAAAACTATAAATCATGGATCTAACGCATTTACACCCAATGATTGTTCATTTCCCAATTGCATTGCTGATTGTTGGATTTCTTTCTGATATTATTGGATTACTGACGAAGCGTGACTTTTTTACACAAGCCGGATTTTACCTGTTTACCTTGGGCGCGCTTGGCGTAATCGCAGCCTTTATCACTGGAGGTCAGGCCGGAGATGGCATTGTTGAGGAAGGCGCCCTTAAACAAGCCCTTGAAACTCACGAAGAAGCTGCAACTTTAGCTATTTGGGTAACAAGCATTGCGGCTATTTTTCGCATTGCCTTGTTTCTTTTGAAGAAATACAGCGGAGTTTTAAAAATGGTTTCATTAGCTTTGGGTTTGCTGGCCGTGATGACAATTGCCCGTACCGGATATTACGGTGGCGAGCTGGTCTATAAACATGCAGCCGGTGTTCAGCTCGACCTTGGGTTTGGTACAAGTTCAATAGAAAAGGATAACGATTAGTTTGAGTAAATTATTGATATGCGAGTTTTAATTGTCGAAGATGAACCGGGAATTGCTCTTTTCCTGAAAGAAGGGCTTCAGGAAGAATCGTTTGCGGTGGATGTGGCAAACGATGGCCCTTCAGGATTGGAATTGGCTACGGTGAACGATGGCGAATACGACCTGATTTTGCTCGACTGGATGTTGCCTGGCTTAAGCGGAATTGAGGTTGTCCGTCAGCTTCGGAAAATCGGTTCGCATGTTCCGGTGATTTTTCTCACAGCTAGGGATACCGTTCAGGACACCGTTTTTGCGCTCGAAATGGGAGCCAACGACTTTATTAAAAAACCTTTTTCGTTTGAGGAATTACTTGCCCGAGTTAGAGTTCAACTTCGTGGAAAACAGTCGGAAAATTCAAGGATTATTCACCGGAACCTGGTGATGGATTTGAATACACACCAGGTTTTTGTCGATAATCAGGATGTTTCGCTAACACAAAAGGAATTTGCCCTTCTGGAATTTTTGTTGCGCAACAAAGGGAAAGTTTGTACGCGAAGCCGGATTATTGAGCATGTGTGGGATATTCATTTCGATTACAACACTTCAGTAATCGATGTTTACATCAACGCGCTCAGGAAAAAGATGGATGGCAATACCGACATAAACCTGATAACTACCATCAGGGGTGTTGGTTACATAATTAAAGACGAATGATACGGACCAGTTTCAGCAATCGGATAGCGCTCTATTTTCTTTCGGCGACAGCGATGCTGATCGTCGTAATTTTTGTTGCCATTTATTTTGTCGTTTCGGGTTCGGTGTACCGGTATCTCGATGAAGATTTAAAGGCCGAATCGTCGGAATTGCAGAACGGCATCGTAACGTTTAACGACCGGATTATCATTGCCAATTTAAAAGAATGGGACGAAGGCGAGCATGCCCAGATTGAAGTGAATCCAACGTTTGTGCAGATAACCGACACGACCGGCGCGATACTGAAGCAATCGCCCAACCTGGTGAAGGAAAAGCTGGCTACCTTTCCTGAATATAAAATTGAAACCTATTTTAATACTCATCTTGACAAATCATTTGTTCGTCAGGTGCAGACACCAATCACTATTGATGGAAAGACAATCGGATTTCTCTCAGTGGCCATTCCACTTGACGATTCGCTTCTGGTGCTTAAAAATCTGCGGATGGTCCTGATGTTTGCGTTTCCGCTGGTTCTGCTTGTGTTATACTTCATTGTTGTGTTTATCGCCCGGAAAAGCATCGATCCGGTTTATCAGCTCACCCATGCGGCGCAAAAAATTACACGCGAAAACCTGAACCAGCGAATTCAATTACCCAAATACAAAGACGAACTTTATACCTTGGTCAATACCATCAACAGCCTACTTGACCGGCTAGAAGATGCTGTTTTGCGCGAGAAACAATTCACGGCCGATGCGTCGCACGAATTGCGAACGCCGCTTTCGGCATTGAAAGGAACGTTGGAAGTTTTACTCCGCAAGCAACGGGAGCCGGAACAATACATCGAAAAAATTCACTATGGACTGGCGGAAGTAAACCGCATGACAGTTCTGGTCGAACATCTTTTGCTTTTGGCCCGTTACGAAGCAGGAACCATTCCTGTAAATCTCCGGATGATTCAAATCGAAGAAGTGGCTCACGCACTGGCTATTCGGTTGAGTGAAAAGCTGGACCAGAATCAGGTATCGCTGAAAATCAATATCTCTCCTGACATTGAAGTTTTTTCAGACTGGTTTATGCTGGAACAAATTCTGGAAAATCTGGCAACAAACGCCATCAAATTCTCCAATCCCGGCGGTGAAGTTGAAATCGGGTTCAGAAATGATCAGTCACAAACCGTTTTGTTGGTTCGCGATCAGGGAGTTGGAATGACTCAGCAGCAGATTGACCAGGTTTTTGAACGGTTTTACCGTGCTGACGAATCACGTAACTTTGCGGTAAAAGGGAATGGACTGGGCATGGCCATTGTCAAACGTTTTGCCGATATTCTCAATTTAAAAATCACCATTTCAAGCGAATTGGGCGCTGGAACTTTGGTTGAAGTTGTCTTTCCTTCAAAAGATAATTATTAAGCCAATTTTAAGATTCTCTTTAGTCTTGCCTCAGATTAGCACCTCTACCTTTGACATATAAATTAAAAACAATTCATGTCAAATTATTAAAAATGGAAATGATGAAAACAAATTTCTCAAAAAGTTTAGTACTGGTCTTATTCTTTGTTTTTGGATACGCAACGCTTTATGCAGCCAGCGATAAAACAGTTAAAGATCTTCAGGCCGCGTTTACCGGCGAATCAACTGCAAGTGCAAAATATACCGCATTCGCCAAGAAAGCACGCGAAGAAGGCAATCTGAAAGTTGCTGCGCTGTTCGAAGCCGCTTCAAAAGCCGAAAGTATTCATGCCGGAAATCACAAGGCTGTTTTACAGCAACTTAATGCAAGCATTCCGGTAGTAACTCCAAAGTTCGATGTAAAAACAACTGCTGAAAATCTGAAAGATGCCATCGCAGGCGAATCGTACGAAGTTGCAACCATGTACCCCGGTTTTATTACCGATGCCCAAACAGAAAATGTAAATCTGGGCATGGTTTCATTCAATTACGCCTTCCAGGTTGAGAAAAAGCATAAAGTGCTGTACGAAAAAGCATTGAAAGCTTTGCAGGATGGACAGGAAAAGTCGCTTCCTTCGGTTTACTATGTTTGCGGAACCTGTGGAAACACCTATGAAAATGCGGCTCCTGAACGTTGCGGAATTTCAATGACTTCGAAAGATCGGTTTATTAAGATTGGAGCTTAATCCGAAGAACTATAAAATTTGAAAACAATGAGCGCGATCCGAAAAGGTCACGCTCGTTGTTTTTATTATTTACCAGTTCACAACGTGTGGAATAAATCGATCATCAAAAGGAATTTTTCACTTGAAATTCAATCAATACCAGTTCCACTTCCCTTATAAATGATTAAAAAAGAAGAGACAAAAAGATGTTCCTTTCTAGAGTAATTTTTATATATTTCAGTTTGAACGGGTTGCAATATTTCTGATGCAAATAGTTAGAAAACTTTAACTTGCAATATATGAAAACATTTATTAGTAATATTTCCGGGAAAGAATTCCCAGTTTCGGAGAGAGTTTCTGCAAAAACAATCCGGCATTCAATCTTAGAACTCATTCAAAAGGACCACCCACTTTTCTCACATGAAAGTATTTTGGCATTAAGTGAGTTGAATGAGTATCGAGATTTAGTTGTTACCAATTATTTGGTAAAAGAAGTTGGCGAACTTTCCGACCTTGAAAAAATCGTTCTGCGCTCAATAAAATCCAATCAAACGCTGACAGATAAAGTTGATGTTGAGGATGATACAAAATTAACGTTTGGACAAAGAATAGCGGATAAGGTTGCTACGTTCGGAGGAAGCTGGACTTTTATCCTTTCTTTTTTGGGATTTTTGTGTTTATGGATCATTGTGAATGTTGTTTGGTTGACAAATAAAGGTTTTGATCCTTATCCATTTATTCTTCTTAATCTAATTTTGTCATGCATAGCCGCTCTTCAAGCTCCTGTAATCATGATGAGCCAAAATCGGCAAGAAGAGAAAGACAGGGAAAGAGCGAAAAAAGATTATATGGTAAACCTTAAATCAGAGCTTGAGATAAGAACTTTACACGAAATAATTGATCACTTTATCATGGATCAGCAGCAGGAATTTATGGAGTTACAGAAAGTCCAAATTGACATGATGAAAGACATACTAGAACAGATAAACAAACCTAATTACTCTGATTAAACCTAATTCAATCTGACACAAATACAAAATCGACTCCAGAATATTCCAACAATCTATTTGAACTGGATTATGTAACCATCCAAATGCAGAAGTATCAAAATTTTCATAACAGGGAATATCAGAGTCTTTTACTCAAATTTTCATATAAATCTTTCTCTCGTAATTCGCCAAAGCTGTGAAGGATGCTGTTTTGAATTTATGTGAACATTCACAAAAAAAAGATCTATATTACTGATTTTCATTTAATTACTTCATTTTACAATCATTCCTGCCATATCAAATGTCACTTCCTGTTTTTCTTTACCTTTGGCTACCTCCATTTCGTAGGTAACTGTACCTTTCATATCGGTCACTCTTTCAATTTCATCGAGTTTATAACCAGTAAAATCTTTGGCCAATGTCGCCTTTACGGCCTGCGGCAATTCACTTTCCTTTATTCCAGTCTCGGTTTCAAGCAGGATGCCTTTCGCATCAAGCAATGCAGAGGTTTCAACGCCGTTCAGTGTAAATTCAGCTTCAAACTCACCGGGCTTTTCGATGCTCCATTTTACTTTTTGGGCTGTTGGAAATTTAGCGGCAAATCCGGTTTTGGCGGCTGCCGGAATCTTTTCATCTTTTTGATTTGTGGCCGATACGCCAAGGACAAAAATTGAGCAAATAATTAGGACAAGTAACTTTTTCATATCGATGTTTTTTAACGATTTATGAACCAAAATTAAGTTACGAGTTTGTCGGAATTTGGGATTTTTGCCTGATTGTTATACAATGCATTCCATTTGAATAGCGGTAACTCAATTCAATATTGTAATTGCTGCAAATTTCTTGTGCAATGGCCAACCCCAGACCATTCGATTCGCTGGATGTAGCTTGTTTAGAGAACCTGCGAAACAAACGGGAAACATCCATTTCCGGTTGTTCACTTGTATTCGAAATCGTTATTTCCTGATTTTCGGACGATATAATTATTTTTCCTTTTTCGATGTTGTGACGCAAGGCATTGCTCAGTAAGTTATTGACGAGAATATCGACCAGCAAGGGATTCATGCTGAATACAACTTGCGTTTCAAGATGAACGGTAACCTCGATTTGTTTCAAGGCGAACAATTCTTCAAGGTATTCCAGGCGCGACCGGATCAACTGGCAAACATCAATTTCAGACGAGTCAACAAATTGGCGGTTTTCTATTTTAGAAAGCAAAAGCAAAGCTTCGTTGATTTTAGAGAGCCGGTTGGCAGATTCGAATGCAGCACGAATCCGCTGATATTGCAAGTCGTTAAGGGTTTTATCCTGCAAAACCATTTCCAGTTTCGATTTGATAATGGCCAGCGGTGTCTGAATTTCATGCGACGCATTTTCCGTGAATTCTTTCAGGTTAATAAAGTCGGCCTGAATTTTTTGCATCATGTTTTCGAGCGTGCTGTTTAGCTGATCGAATTCGGAAATGCCTGTCCGATCAAAACTGACAGCCTGAGATTCTCCGATTTTCCAGTTATTTAGCACCGAAAGGCTCCTAAAAAACGGGTTCCAGGCTTTATTTGAAAGCCAGCGGTTCAGAAAAAAAAGCGCCTGCAGAACAATGCCAAACAGCACAGCCATAAAGGAAACAATAATCATTTGAAGGTCTTCCGATTCAAGTAGCGACTGGAGTAGAATGACTTCGTAATGTTGGCTACCGGAACGCACTGAGAAAGTCATTTTTCGGAACGGAATCAGCTCTTTTTCTTCCTGATCGTAGGCCATGGTATCGGAAAAAATGGTGTATTGCTCCGTTTTTTCAGTGCGTTTAATGAAGATTGAATGATCCGGAGATTCAATAGATTCAGACGTCGGGGTATTTTGCTGAAAGTTCAGGATGATATATGCTTTACGCGATTCGAGCATTTCGCGTATATTTTGATCGACTACCTTGTCTAGCGCAAAGTAAAACAACACTCCCGCGAATGAGAACACCAGAAATGTAACCGCGAGAAAACGAATGTTTATCTTGGTTTGAAGCTTCATGCCGTAAAAGTATATCCCGTTCCATAAACATTCTGAAAATAGTCGGTCCCTGTCCGTTCAAAGAGCTTCCGTCGCAGGTTCTTGATGTGCGAATAAACAAAATCGAACGAATCAGCAGAGTCGGCAAAATCGCCCCAAAGGTGCTCGGCAATCGACTCTTTAGTGAGCACCCGTCCTCGGTTGGAGACAAAAAACATCAGCAAGTCAAATTCTTTACGGGTGAGCGGCAATTGTTCGCCACTTGCAAAAACTTGCCTGTTTTCAGGCTGAATAATAATATTGTCGATAACTAATTTCTGCTTGCCTTCAAATTTCCGACGTCGAAGCAATGATTTAACGCGCGAATTCAATTCCGGAAGATGAAAAGGTTTGGTCAGGTAATCATCGGCGCCCAAATCCAATCCTGAAATTTTATCGTCCAACGAGTTCTTGGCTGAGATGATAATAATTCCGGTTTCAGGATGGGATTTTTTTAGCTCCTTAATCAGTGATAAGCCGCTACCATCGGGCAAACCAATGTCAACGAGCATACAGTCGTATTCGTAAAGATTCACCTTTTCCGATCCCAATTCAAGGGTTCCGGCCTGTTCACAACGGTAACCTTCTTCTTCTAGATAGGCGACAATAGTTTCACAAAGGTCAAGTTCATCTTCAATCACTAAAATCTTCATCCTGAAAAGTTTTGTACAAATATATCAGCAAATGTTGGAGGAATTTGGAATGCGGGAACAGGAATACAGAATCTCTACAAAGTTGCTCATTACTTTCGATGAAAATCATCGAATAAATGAAACAAATACTTGTTTTTTTTCTGCTGTTGCTTTCGGCCGCGGCTTATTCACAAAACCTGGATATCCGGATTCTGCGGCAAATCAACGAACATCGAAACGTGAATCTCGATGGCACTTTTAAAACAATTTCCGGCAGTGTTTCGCCCATCAGCATTGGTGCTCCAATCCTGATTTTTGGAACCGGGTTGATAGAAAAGAATCAGGAACTAAAACAAAAGGGACTGATGATAGGCGCCTCTTTTCTGGCAACAACTGTATTTGCTACCACTTTGAAACATGCCATTAACAGGGCCCGGCCGTTTGAAACCTATCCGGATATTCAAAAATTATCAGCAGGCGGAAGCTCATCCTTCCCTTCGGGGCACACTTCCGACGCATTTTCAACTGCCACCTCGTTGAGTCTGGCATTCCCGAAATGGTATGTCATTGCTCCTTCGTACGTGTATGCTTCTGCCGTTGGGTATTCACGGATGCACCTCGGTGTACATTACCCGAGCGATGTTTTGGCAGGCGCAATTGTTGGCGCCGGATCTGCTTTTCTCTGCTATAAAGCACAAACGTGGTTGAATCATCGAAATCGAAAAAATCATAAGTAAACCAATTGGTAATTAAATAGTCAATGAGTAATTAAAACCTTTGAAAATGAAAAACTTACTGTCGATCATCTGCATTACTGTTCTGCTCAGTAGTAGTAACCTTGTCAGTGCTCAATCGGGTTACAAAGTGGTTAACCAGATACACCTCGAAGGCGATGGCGGCTGGGATTATCTCACCGTTGACGAGGCGGCTGGCCGACTGTATGTTTCGCATTCGTCGATGGCATTGGTGGTTGAGCTGAAAACCGGAAAGCAAATCGGTAAAATTCCGGATACCAACGGAATTCATGGAATCGCCCTTGCACCCAGCCTGAACAAAGGGTTCACCAGCAACGGCCGCGACAATTCAGTTACTGTTTTCGACCTGAAAACATTGGAGGTAACCGGAAAAATTCAAGTTACCGGGAAAAATCCGGATGCCATTTTGTATGATGCCTTTTCAGGAAAACTTTTCACTTTCAACGGTAGAAGTTCAAATGCTTCGGTGATTGATCCAATTCAAAACAAGGAAATTGGCACCATTCAACTTGATGGGAAACCGGAATTTCCACAAACCGACGGTAAAGGAAAAATCTATGTGAATATTGAAGATAAAAGCGAGATTAGTGTGATCAATCCCAATTCGCTGAAGGTTGAAAAAAGCTGGTCGATTGCTCCGGGCGAAGAACCCAGCGGACTTGCCCTCGACAATGAAACGCACCGTTTATTCAGCGTTTGCGGCAATAAACTTATGGTTGTTTCGGATGCTGAAGCCGGAAAAGTAGTTACCACGCTTCCGATTGGCGATGGTTGCGACGGCGTGGCTTTCGATCCTGCCAACAAACGCGCATTCTGCTCAAATGGCGCCGATGGTACAATCACTGTTGTTCAGGAGGTAAACAAGGATAGTTTTAAAGTAGTTGAAACCGTTGTCACACAAAAAGGAGCCCGCACAATTACAATCGACAAAACAACTCACCATCTGTATTTGTCGGCTGCCGAATTTGGAGAACCCAAAGCAGGCGAACGCCGCCCACCAATGAAACCCGGAACATTTATGGTTTTGGATGTTGCTCCGGTAAAATAGTTTTTTGTCAATATTAAAGGGTTAATCAACTGATTGAACCTTAGTAAACAATTCATATCTTCATCTTGAATTTCACTTTTACAAATATGCAGAGAAAGAAACTGATCGTTTTTGTCCTTTTTCTGGTCTCGGGAATTTTGGTTCATGCACAGCCGCTTGACTTTTTTATTCAGAAGGGCCTTGAAAATAGTCCGCTGTTGAAGGATTTCAGGAACCAAATCATCTCCGGGAAATTAGACAGTTTGCTGACACTGGCCAGTTATAAACCGCAAATCGCCCAGGTTTCGCGAGCAATGTATGCGCCGGTGGCTAAAAAATACGGGTACGATGAGGCCATTACCGACGGCGGAAACTATTCAGCCGTCGTCGGTCTGGAGCAATCGTTATTTAACCAGCGGGTGAAAGGCAATCAGTTTAAAGCCATTTCGCTAATCAAACAAACGATTGAAGCCGACAGTAAAATCACCGAAATTGAACTGAAGCAGGCCATCACAGAGCAATATCTTTCGGCCTATTCCGATTATTTGCAAATCGAATTTTACCGGAACACCTTAAACCTCTTAAAGGAGGAGCAAACCATTCTGAAATCTCTGGCCGAACAGGGAATTTATGCACAAACCGATTTGATGAATCTGTCTCTTTCTATTTCTGCTCAAAACGTAGCAATTCAGCAGGCCAATCTGCAATTAAGGAACAGTCTGGCCGTGTTAAATTACATCTGTGGAATTGCTGAAGTGTCAACCGCAAAGCTCGAAAAGCCGGAACTTACCGTTCAGAATAACTTCAATATCAAAAATTCGCCTGCCATGATGAAATTCAGGATTGACAGTCTAAAAAACCAGAACAGCAAGGAGTTGATTGATTTGAATTACCGGCCCAAAGTCAGCGCATTTGCAGACGCCGGCTTTCAGGCCATTCGACCCGAAAATGTTCCTCACAACTTCGGAACGAGTCTTGGCCTGAATTTAACAGTGCCCATTTACGACGGCAAACAGCGGAAAATCCAGTACGAGAAAACGGCACTGGCCGAAAATTCGCGTTTGGATTACCAAGTGTTTTATACATCACAATACAAGCAGCAGGTTAATCAGTTAACCGAGCAGCTCAAACTAACAGATGAATTGATTTCAGGCATTCGAAACCAATTGTCGGAGCAAGAAAAACTCATCACCATTTATAAGATGGAAATAGGGAAGGGCATGGTGCGTTTCCTTGATTTTCTCGACGCCGTTAACAACTATACGCAGGCGAAAAATAGCCTCACCATTTCAGAAATGAACCGGCTGCAAATCATTAACCAAATGAATTATCTTAAATGAAACGAATATTTTATCTCACCAACCTGGTTATTCTGTCAGTGCTTTTAAGTTGTAGCAATGCCAGCAAGCCTGCTGCAGAAGAAGAGTCAACCCAGGTTACGACTCCGGTAACCGTGACGACAGTTACCACCGGTTCAATCAGCAAAGTTATACAACTGACTGCCAATTCTTCGTACCTGAAGAAAAATACGGTAAAGTCAACTGCAACGGGGTATATCACTAAGATATCGTGCAATATTGGCGAATATGTGAAGGCCGGAAGCCCGCTGTACTCGATAAAAACCAAGGAAGCCGAAGCTTTAAGTAGCCTCAGCAGCACCAATCCCGAATTTGCATTCAATGGCGAACTGACTATCAAAGCACCAACTTCTGGAATTATTACAGAAGTGACCAAACAAGCCAACGACTACATTGCCGACGGCGATCAGCTTTGTGTAATTGCAGAACAAAGTAGCCTGGTTTTCCTGCTGAATGTTCCTTTCGAGCAAAATAAACACGCGGCGATTGGTACCAACTGCGAGATTCTGTTACCCGATTCAACCCGCATTCCGGGAACGATCACTTCCAAACTTTCGGCCATCGATGCTGCTTCGCAAACCCAAAGTTTTGTTGTGAAACCTCGCACTAATGCCCAGCTACCCGAAAATCTAACTGCCTTTGTTCAACTCAGCGAAAGCACCAAAGCCAATACGCAGGTCGTTGAAAAAGGCTGTGTGCTGTCAGACGAAACCATGGAAAACTACTGGGTAATGAAACTGATCAACGATTCGACGGCGGTTAAAGTTGCTGTAAAACCTGGAATTGTAACCGATACACGCATTGAAATTCTGTTGCCGCTGTTTGCTAACTCAGACCGTTTGGTTAACTCCGGACATTACGGGTTGCCCGACACCGCAAGCGTTAATATTACCCAACCCTGATCATGAAGAATTTCTTTGTCTCCCATAAAAATCCGGTTGCGGTTGTCTTGTTCATCATTTTGGCGGCCGGAATTTTCTCGTACACTAAAATGCAGTCGTCACTTTTTCCTGAAGTGACTTTCCCAAAGATCAAAGTCATTGCAGACAATGGTTTGCAGCCGGTCAGCAAGATGATGATTACCGTGACCAAACCGCTCGAAAACGCCATCAAGCGGGTTCCAGGACTTGAAAATATCCGGAGCATTACCAGCCGCGGAAGCTGCGAAATATCTGCTTTCATGGGCTGGAAAGAAGACATCGATTTGTGCAAACAACAGGTCGAATCGTCTATCAACCAGATTAAAGACGAATTACCGGCGGGAACAACCATTACGGTTGAAAAAATGAACCCGTCCATTTTGCCCGTGATTGGTTACGTAATCGACGCCAAGGGGAAAAGCAACATCGAAATCAACCAGATTGCCAACTACATCGTCAGACCATTCCTGTCGCAGGTCCCCGGTGTGTCCGAAATCCGCGTCATTGGCGGAAGAACCAAAGAATTTCGGGTAGAACTGGAACCACAAAAAATGAGCACTTTGGGTGTTACTCCTGAAATGATCACCACTGCACTCGGCCAGTCAAATTTCATTAGCAGCAATGGTTACCTGAACGATTACAACCGAATGTACCTGACTGTTACCGATGCCAATATCCGAAATCTGAGCGAATTGCAAAACCTGGTGGTCAGTAACAACGGGAAGCGAATTTTGCACCTTCAGGATATAGCCAATGTTAGAATTGCCGAGCAAACCGAATATGTACGCGTAAACGCCAACGGTAAAAGCGCGGTGCTTGTGGCGGTAATCAAACAGCCCAATGCCAACCTGATTGACATTACCGGGGGTATCGAGAAAAAGATTACTGAGCTGAATAAATCCATTTTACCGCGTGGCGTTGTGCTTTCGCCGTATTATGTGCAGGCCGACTTTGTAAACGACAGTATCCGTAGCGTAACAGACAGTGTTTGGATCGGTTTGTTGCTGGCTATTGTGGTCTGCGTCATTTTCCTGCGTTCGGTCAAATCAAGTGCCGTAATCCTGATTACTATTCCGCTCACCATTTCGCTGACCATACTTTCCTTGTACGTTCTGGGATACAATTTCAACATCATGACTCTGGGCGCTATCGCGGCTTCCATTGGGTTGATCATCGATGATGCCATTGTGGTTGTCGAGCAGATTCACCGTACCCACGAAGAACACCCCGAAACACCGACGAAAGAACTGTTATCTAAATCGGTGAATTACCTGTTGCCCGCCATGATCGGGTCTTCGGTAAGTACCATCGTGATCTTTTTTCCGTTCGTTTTGCTAAGCGGCGTGGCTGGAGCCTATTTTAAAATTCTGGCCAATACCATGATGATCACTCTGATCTGTTCATTTTTGGTCACCTGGATCGGCCTTCCGGTCATCTACCTTTTGCTCTCCGGAAAACGAAAATCAGTTAAAACAGAAATTGCCATTCACGAACGAAAAAGCGGGAAATGGATTTCATTTTTCGTGCATAGACCAGTCATCAGTTTCGTGTTTATTTTGGCGCTGATCGCTTCGGTCTATTATATTTCCAGTCGTCTGGAAACCGGATTCCTTCCTGAAATGGACGAAGGCAGTATCGTTTTAGACTATGTTTCGCCTCCGGGAACCTCACTCCAGGAAACCGACCGGATGCTCCGTGAAGTTGAAAAGTTATTGCCAACCGTTCCTGAAATAGAAACCTACTCGCGCAGAACCGGAACAGAAATGGGATTTTTCATCACCGAACCCAACAGTGGCGACTACTTGATTCAGCTCCGGAAATACCGCAAACGTAGCACCAACGAAGTGATTGATGAAATCAGGAAGAAAGTGGAATCGACACAACCAGCCCTGCAAATCGACTTCGGGCAAGTGATAGGCGACATGTTGGGCGATTTGATGAGTTCGACCCAGCCCATCGAAATCAAAATTTACGGCGATAACGTGAAAATTTTGCAGGGACTGGCCCGTCAGGTCGGCGAAATTACAGAAAATGTGAAAGGTACGGCCGACGTATTTAATGGGATTACGATTGCCGGACCATCAGTCAACATTGAGCCCAACAACCAGAAATTGGCACAATTCGGAATCACCCCGGCCGATTTTCAGTCGCAGTTACAAACCCAACTCGAAGGCTCGGTTATTGGCAGTATTTTCGAAAAAGAACAGCAAACCGATATCCGGATGATCTATCCGGATGCCATAAATACTACCATCGACCGGTTAAAAAACGGAACTATTTTTCTACCCAACGGAAAGCTGCAACCATTGGTACAACTCGCAAAAATCATTCCTGAAGTCGGAGTTGCAGAAATTGATCGCGAGAATCTGCAGAGTATGATTCCGGTAGAAGCACGACTGGATAACCGCGATTTAGGCAGCGTAATGAAGGAATTGCAGCAGGAAATTCAGTCGAAAGTAAATCTTCCCCAAGGTTACCACATCAGTTATGGCGGAGCTTACCAGGAACAGCAAAAATCGTTCAGTGAGCTGCTGATCATCCTGCTTTCGGCAGCACTGCTGGTTTTCACAGTAATGATCTTCATGTTTAAAAATATTCGTGTGGCTTTGCTTATTATTATCATTTCAATTCTGGGAATTTCAGGCAGCATGATAGCCCTTTTTCTAACCGGAACTCCGCTGAATGTAGGAAGCTACACGGGAATTATCATGATTATCGGAATCATTGGAGAGAACGCCATATTTACTTTTCTGCAATTTCACCAGACACTCGAAACGAGCAGCCCGGATGAAGCAGTGGTTTATGCCATTTCAACCCGTTTGCGCCCCAAATTAATGACAGCTATCGGGGCAATTATCGCGCTGTCGCCCATCGCATTGGGAATAGGTACCGGGGCACAACTGCATCAACCGTTGGCCATTGCCGTCATTGGCGGATTTGTAATTGCACTGCCGTTGCTGCTGATTGTTTACCCTTCGATGCTGAAACTGATTTTCAAGAATTATACGCGATCAGTAATTGATTTGCAAATTGCTAATTCAACAACGAATTAGTGTAAATATGTTTTGTTGTAAAAATAGTGAGATATGGATATTATCTTTTCTTAGTCGGTATAGATACATCAAGCAAAATGCTTTAATATGTTATAGCAATTTACCTGAGAACTAACTATATTTTCTATTTCCAAATTAAAATGAAAAGTTTTATTCTTGAAATTTATTCAAAAATAAAAAATTGAAAAGAAATAAGAATTTTCACCATTTTAAAATGTAAAAATATACTAACGATTGCCTATATTTGTATTGTAATGAATTGAATATCAGGCGAGACTATATCGAGACCTATTGAAATAAGCGCTTAGTAAAATATTGATAATCAGCTTGGAATAAGGTTTAGTTCAAACTCCAGCTGGGTCACTTTTAAAAACATTAAAGCCTTGTAAGAAAATAGCTTACGAGGCTTTTTTTATTCTATTGGCTTTCTCAATGTTTGGAGTATAAGTTCCGGACTGATTTCCTGCTACGCTGCACAGAATGTCTCGTTATTTTTGAATTTCGCTTATTCTTTTTTCTTCTTAATTCATCTGGAAAAATTCAATCGTATATTTCCGTGTTCTGAATCAGATAGTTATAATTATTGGCCGGCAGTATTAGTGAAATGAGTGTTTTAACAAAAAAATGATAATTTTAGGTGCTTCAAAAATCCATTGACTAACCAGAGGAAAAGAATTTGTACATAGAACGGAATTGACGTGAAAAAATCTTCGACTACTAAATACAGTTTTATCGCAATTCTTATTCTGCTGCTTACATTCTCGTTGAATGTAAGGGCAGTTAAATTCTATAGTATCAACTCTTTGTTTGGAATTTCAAATCGTGTTACAGCTTCGATTTGTAAAGATCAGAATGGCTTTATCTGGGCTTCTTCAAAAACAGGTATTTTGCGATTGGCAGATGCTGACTACCGCATTTATCAGCTTCCTTACGAAACCGCTGGAGCAATCTTCGTTAAGTTGGTTTGCGGACGTTCAGGTTTAATTGCCTTTACGAATAATGGACAGATATTTTCATATAATTCGGTGAATGATCGGTTCGAATTGTTGATTGATTTAAGCAGGACGATTAATAATGATAAGTTTGACGTATATAATTTATTAATTGACGATTCGGGTGATTTCTGGATAGCGTTAAATAATGGTTTGTATAAGTACCATGCGGGCAAACTCACCTTAATTGAACAGGTATTGTCTGAAAGATATTCGATGGATTGGCTCGATGCGCAGCATTTAATCATTACAAAACCTACTGGTTTGTGGTCGTTAAATATTAAATCACTTGAAAGTAAAAGTTTATACCAAAACAGGGATTTTAAGCCGTTTTTAGTTTCATCGTTATTTTTGGATAAAACCCAAAACAAACTCTGGATCGGCACTTTTTCAAATGGGCTGTTTAGCTTCGATTTTGGAACTTCTAAATTAAGCCACCTTCACCCATCTACTATCCCAACGCAACCTATTCTGGCTATTGAAGAAAATTCTGAATCAACCCTATTGGTCGGAATCGATGGGCAGGGAGTTTGGGAGCTGAATAAACGGGATAGCCGTATATTAAACATTTACAAGGAAAATGATGATGATCCCTATTCCCTGCGTGGAAATGGGGTATATGATATCTTTTACGAGCATGGTAAGCGGGTTTGGTTTTGTAGTTACACTGGCGGAGTATCGTTTTATGAACTGGCTTCACCGCATGTAACCCAAATTGTTCATCATACCAATGATGCGAATTCATTGGTCAATAATGATGTTAATGGGATATTGGAAGATCGCGATGGTAAAATTTGGTTTGCGACCAACAACGGAATAAGTTGTTGGAATGTAGCCACCGGACGATGGAAAAACTTCTATTTCAATAAAGTAGAACAAGCACAGGTATTCCTTACGCTTTGCGAAGATGATCGGGGGAGAATTTGGGCAGGCACTTATTCTTCAGGGATATATGTTCTCGACGGAAAAACAGGACAGGAACTTGCGCATTATTCCGGGAACGAGAAGGAGATGGAATCAGTAAGTAATTACATCTTTGATATTTATAAAGATAGCCAGGGTGATTTATGGATAGGAGGGGTTAATGGAAAATTTATTTGCTATAAGTCGAAAGAAGATAAATTCCGAACCTATTCGGATGCATCACTAAGTTCTTTTGCCGAACTTTCGCCCAATCAGATTCTTTTGGGATGCAGTAGCGCCATAAAGTTACTGGATAAGCAAACCGGAGAAATCAAAAACTTTCTGTCTGATTATGTGGTTCAGGATATTCTGGTTGTTGATGATGTGATTTGGGTATGCACCAGTGGCAAAGGATTATTGGAGTTTCATTATAAAGAGGGATTTATTAAAGCCTACACCACTCGTGAAGGATTGCCATCGAACTTCCTTAATAGTATTATATATGCCGATAATAGCCTTTGGATAGGAACAGAAAGTGGTTTGTGCCGATTTGATCCGCGTAATAAAACGGCGTACACTTATTCTTCCATCTTTCCGCTATCGGGGATCTCCTATAATAAAAGCGCACTTTTCGGGTTGAGAGATGGGCAGCTGGCATGGGGAACCAATAGCGGAGCTGTTTTTTTTGCACCCCAGTCAATCCAGGAGATATCGTCAGAAGGAAAGATTTTCTTTCAGAACCTAACCATTTCCGGGCGTTCCATCAGAGAGTTGCCTTCGTTTAAACTGGACAAACCAGTTGATAGTTTACAGACCATAAATCTGAAGTATTCGCAAAACACCATTAGTCTTGAATTAATTTCGATAGGAATGCAGTCGGGTGCAAACTTTTCATGGAAGTTGGAAGGGTTTGATAAAAACTGGTCAACACCATCGAAAAACCGGATCATCACCTATACCAATTTACCCAGCGGTAAATTTACGTTGCAGGTCAAGTTGTATGACAATTCATTATCGAATGTTATTGCAGAGCGTTCGATAGCAATTAAACTTATTCCTCCATTCTGGAGAACTGCCTGGTTCTGGATTCTCATTATCATGGTTATTTCAGCACTCATTGTTTTGTATTTATTGTATTACATCAACCGGCTGAAACAGCAGCATACCGAAGAAAAAGTCAGGTTTTTTACAAATACGGCACACGATATCCGGACTTCTCTTACTTTAATTAAAGCCCCGGTGGAGGAATTGTGCAAAGAAAAGAACCTGACAGAATCTGGTAAGCATTATTTGAATCTGGCCATTGAGCAGGTTCGGCAACTTAGCTCTGTTGTTACTCAATTGATGGATTTTCAGAAGGTCGATATTGGAAAGGAACCTTTGATGCTGGCGATGACAGATATTGTGAAGCTTGTTGCAAACCACAAGATCATGTTGGCAACTTTAGCAAAAAGTAAGAATATCGAACTGGTATTTGTTTCTGACCGGAAGAGCTACTTATCGGCTGTTGATGAACTGAAAATGGAGAAGATCATCGATAATTTGATTTCAAATGCGATTAAATACTCGCCTGAAAATAGTCAAATACAAATTGACCTTAAATGCGATGATAAAAAGTGGATACTTCAGGTAAAAGATAATGGTATAGGAATCAGTCGGAAGGCTCAGCGGCAACTGTTCAAAGAATTTTACCGGGGCGAAAATGCGATCAATTCAAAAGTCGTTGGTTCCGGAATCGGACTTTTGCTGGTTAAAAACTATGTAACTATGCATGGAGGTAATATTAGTTGTACCAGTCAGGAAAATGTCGGATCAACATTCCAGGTTGTAATACCATACAAATCAATTGTAAAAGAATCTGTACCGGCAAATGTTCCTGATGATGCGGAAGTAAGTCCTGTTCAGGTTAATGAAATAGCGCTGCCAGCAGAACTTAAAGCTGAAATTCAGTCGCAAAAGGAAATGAAAATTTTGGTTGTTGAGGATAACGACGATCTTTTGAATTTTATGAAGGTTGCTCTCAGCAGCGATTTTAAAGTCTTTTCAGCAGTTGACGGAGAAAAAGCATGGGAGTTTATATCGAAACAATTGCCTGATTTGGTCGTTTCCGACATCATGATGCCTAATATGAATGGGTTTGAGTTGTGTAAAATGATGAAATCGACCTATGAAACTTCTCATATTCCGATTATTCTGCTTACAGCTTTGTCTGAAGTTACCGATCAGTTACATGGGTTAGGTTTAGGTGCCGATGATTATTTAACCAAACCTTTCGACATAAATCTTTTGATTCAGCGAATCAAATCGATTATTCGCAATCGAAAGGTTGTCAGGGAAAAAGCATTAAAGCTGATAAAAAGTGATAATACTGAACATATCCTTGAGAATGAACTCAATGATAAATTTGTAAAGAAAATGCTGGCCGTAGCTAAGGCTAACATCTCGAATGCCGAATTCGACAAAGATGAATTCGCATCTGCTATGAATGTCAGCTCATCGCTTCTGTATAAAAAAATTAAGTCGCTTACCGATCAGTCGCCAACTGACTTTATTAAAACAATTCGGCTTAACCATGCTGTTGAATTACTGCAGTCCCGAAAATACAATGTTACCGAAGTCAGCGAGCTTTGTGGTTTTACAAGTGTAGCGTATTTTAGTACGGTTTTCAGAAAACACTTTGGCAAATCACCATCCGAAATAGTAGAGTAACCGAATTGCAGCGAATTCCTTCCTCAATAGCTTTTTAATCCATCGAAATTTACTTCAGGTTTGCCTTTTTTCTGCTGCAAGAGTAATGATCTGAGCAGTTGTAATTCTATCAGAGTGCCAATTTTTACCCTTATTTCGCTTCATTTGATTTTACGGCATTTTACTTCATTTGTATGTAATGTGTTGTTTTATTGTGAGTTATTTATTTGCTGGTCAAGCGATATCAATAAATTGTCTAAAATTGAAAATCGAATATCTATTATTGAAAGCTTACCTCTTGGGCTCTTTATAGTTTTACTCCACTCGATTTGCTAACAAACCGGAAATTCTATGAAAGGAATATTTCTAAGCTTATTGTCTGGCTCTTTGTTCAAGTTGCTTCTGCTTGAAAACTCATTTGCATTATACGCTTCTGAAGGCTCCTTCAGTATCGACAACTCATTTAAATCATCTCAATATTTAATCGGTTATACTCCATTTTTTTTGCCTTATAAGCAGAACGGAACAGAACGGAATCTTTCTATAGTATTCAGAGCTGCTGTGCATTTTTGGAGAATTAATAATGAAAACCTAAACCTGAAATATCTGAACCGTCAACGAAGTAAACCGCAATTTACTTGACGAATAATTAAAACTCAATAAAATATGTATTAGAAAAGAAAAACAAGTTTAAGTCTGAAAGTTATTACTGATGTGGTTGTCAGGTAATAACATGTATTTAAATCTCTTAATTAATTTAAAAACAAAATTTATGAAAAAAAACAAGTTATTACAGGTTGCAATGGTAATGCTTCCTCTATTATTAATGTCGGTTTGGACATTTGGACAAGTCGTCAGGGTACATGGGGGAGTTACTGATGAAAGTGGCGAACCCCTGCCAGGCGTAAATGTGGTTGTGAAAGGTACAACTCAGGGTAGTATAACCGATATTAATGGAAAATACCAGATTGATGCTGACAGCAAGTCAACTCTTGTCTTTTCATTCATTGGCTACAATAGCCGTGATGAAGTTGTTGGTGGTCGTAAAGAAATCAATGTAAAACTTACTCCATCTAATTTACAGGTTGATGAAGTTGTTGTGGTTGGTTACGGTACCTCAAAGAAAAGTGATATTTCGGGGTCAGTTGCTTCAGTAAGCAGAGATGAAATGATGAAAAAAGCTCCAACCAATATTTTGCAAGGGTTACAAGGAGCTGCAGCTGGTGTTATTGTAACAGCCCAGGACGGTGCTCCGGATGCTAATGCAGCTATTCGTATCCGTGGTGTTGCTACGATTAACGGTAGCGCTAAACCTTTATATGTTGTTGATGGAGTTCAGGTTGGCGATAACGCAAACTTCCTTAACCCAAGCGATGTGGCAAGTATCGAAATCTTAAAAGATGCTTCTGCAACTGCTATTTATGGTGCTGCCGGTGCTAATGGTGTTATAATGATTACTACCAAAAAAGGAACTGCCGGTAAAACAAATGTTGTATTTACTGCCGATTATGGCGTTCAGACTTTAGCCAGAACATTGGATGTTGGTGATGTTGATCAGTATGCTGCAAATATCCGTCAAGCACGTGCTAACGACGGTGGTGTTTTAGCAAATCAGATTTTTGATGCTCAATACGATGGAAAAAGAAATAACATCGATTGGCAAAAAGAAATGACCCGCGTTTCGTTGAAACAGCAATATAACCTTTCCGCTTCAGGTGGAACTGAAAAGATCCAATCAAACCTTTCTTTAGGTTATTTGAATAATGATGGTGTTGTAATCAATACCAATTACAAACGTTTGACTGCCCGTGCCAATGTTGTTACAAAAGTGACTGATTATTTGGAAATTGGTGGTGACCTCAATTTTGTTCATACTGAATCATACGGTAGTAATGCCGGATTGGGTAACAATGGTAACCTTTCTTCAATTCGCGACTGGGCTTTCATGGCTCCAACAATGGATTATTTTGATCCGGTGACTAAAAAGATTGTAAGTCCTCAGGTTAAATATGCAAACGGTACTTATGGCGCACCTGAACAAGGTGATGTAGGCTCGAACGATTCGAATTTAGGAAATAATATTTATGCAGAACAAATGGAGAACACTGGTAAAACTAAAAATAACCAGGTTATCCTTAGTGCTTATGCCAACCTTAAATTAATGAAAGGTTTGGTTTTCAAATCGATTGCTTCTTACAATTTCAACGCAAACAACTGGTATAATTTCTGGGGTAACAAAAAACGTTATTTTCCAGATGGTACTCAGGTTAAATTATATAACTACGATACTAAATATTATTTAGGAATCAACAACAGCAACTACAACACTCTGGCTATCGAAAATTATTTGACCTACAACTGGAAAAATGATATTCACAATTTAACTGTAATGGCTGGTAATTCAATCAGCAGAGGTTTTGGTAACTGGAGTAATGCTTCGGGTAATGGTTTCCCTGGCGATAATATTCGCGACATTAGTTTAACTAACGACCCATCTGCCAGAAGTGGTTTGGGTGCTTATAACCTCGAATCTCGCGGATTATCATTCTTTGGCCGTTTCCAATACTCGTTGAAAGATCGTTATATCTTAACCGGAACAATGCGTCGTGACGGTTCTTCAAACTTTGGTGCCGACAACCGTTGGGGTAATTTCCCATCACTTGCTGCTGCATGGCGTATCAGCGAAGAAAACTTCATGAAAACTGTTCCTGCAATCAGTAACCTTAAATTTCGTTTAGGTTGGGGACAAACCGGTAACTCAGGTGGTCCAACCGACTTGTCAGTAACTGCATTGACTTCAAATAAAATTCAGTATTTCTATTACGGACAGAATGGTCAGTCGGGTATGAATACAACCAGACAATTAGCTACTGGTTATGCTCCAACATTAACCGACCCACGTTTGAAATGGGAAACCAACGAGCAAAGCAACATTGGTATCGACCTTGGTGTACTTAATAACAACCTGTCGTTAACAGTCGACTATTTCGTTCGTAAATCAAAAGATTTGTTGCTCTATCAGTCAATTCGTCCTTCTTCAGGTTATACTCAGGTTTATACTAACTATGGTGAAATCGAAAATAAAGGTATCGAGTTCTCTTTAAACTATAAAAAACAAATTAATCAGGATTGGAACTTCAGCGCTATGTTAACCGGTTCAACATTAAAGAACAAAGTTGTTAAGATGGGTGCCGATTTATTCAGCGAAAATACCGGATCAACCAACGACGGTTCTAACGTAGGTGCTATTGGTGCTCCTTCAGGAACACACTGGAATGGTCACTCAATTTGCCGCGAAGGTTATGCTGTAGGTTCATTCTGGGGTTACGAAGTTGAAGGTATTTACCAAACTCAGGCCGAGATTGATGCTGTTAACGCTGCTGCTATTGCTGCTGGTCACTCAGGTGGTTACAACAATGGATCGAAAACTGTTCCCGGCGACTTTAAATACAAAGACCTTAATGGCGACGGATATCTTAGCGATAAGGATATGACTATTTTGGGTAATGGTTTCCCAAAATTAAACTACGGTTTAACATTAAACGCTGCTTATAAAAACTGGGATATTTCAGTTTATACTTATGGTGTTGCAGGTGTAAAAATCTATTCGTATTCGGCAATGACTTTATCGAATATGTTCCCAAGCGACAACGGTACTACTCCTAACGTATTGCAAGAAGTTGCTGAAACTGCATGGACTCCAACCAACCACAGCACATCAATGTCAAGATTATCATTCCTTGATTTGAACTACAACATGCGTGGTTCTGACAAATGGGTGAAAAAAGGTGATTTCCTGAAGATCAGCAATGTGCAGATTGGTTATAATTTGGACAAAAAACTGATGAAATCAATTGGTCTTGAAAGCGCTCGTTTATACGTATCAGTTCAAAACTTAGCTTGCTTCTCTAGCTATAATAAATACGGCGATCCTGAAGCAGGACAAGGAAGTGTACTTTATACAGG
Organism: Bacteroidota bacterium; assembly: GCA_021849365.1. GTDB lineage: Bacteria > Bacteroidota > Bacteroidia > Bacteroidales > Prolixibacteraceae > Aquipluma. The sequence continues at coordinate 25,005 of JAJZSZ010000014.1, forward strand.
TTTGGATACCGGCCGTTACCCAAGCGCTCGTACATATTCATTTGGTTTGAACATTCAGTTCTAATTGTTACACTAAATTATAGAAAACATTATGAAAAAAATATCAAAAACAGTATATATACTTGCCGGGATGTTCCTGATGTTAGGAATAACCTCCTGCGACAAGGATTATTTGAAAGTGGATCACTATTCCATTTTGGCTGCCGATCAGATGTTTAAGTCAGACGAAGATGCAAAGGCAGGTCTTGTTGGTTGTTATACAATGATGCTTCCAACCGATATCGATGGCGATTGGGGTATTAAACCAAACTTGTTTATTGGCGGTCACCCAACTATGGATACCCAGGCAACCGGATGGGATAAAGACTGGAATACACAAAACTGGACACCTGGTAGTCCTGAACTTTTGAGTGGCTGGAAACAAGCTTATACCGCAATTTCTCGTTGTAATGATTTCCTTGCCGGACTTGACAAAGCTACACAGCTTACTCCTGCCGTTAAGACTTCACTTGATGGTCAGGCCAGATGTATCCGTGCCTTCTATTACATGTGGCTGGCAAAAGCTTTTGGTCGTGTACCAATGCTGGCAACAGGCGAAACTTACATCAATACTCCTGATAAAGCCCGTGCAAAAGATTATGCTGAAATGTGGGATTTTATCATCGCCGACTTAAAAGTTGCTGCTGATGAGCTTGATTGGGATCCTATGTCAGGTCAATATGGCCGTTGTACTAAAGGTTTTGCTCTTTCATATCTTGGCGAAGCTTACATGTGGAAAGCTTACCGTGTGCCTGATAAAGCTAACGAAAACTATACATTAGCTAAAGATGCATTGTCAAAAGTTATTCAAAGTGGTAAATACGAATTGAATCCTTCTTTCACTACATTATGGGATCCGGGTGCCGTTTGGACAAAAGAGTGTATCTGGGAAGAAGTTCTTGACGAAGGTTCACAATGGAATCAGTGGTCAAACTTATCGCAGGCTCACAACTGGATGGTACATTTCGTTGCTCCTCCATCAGTTGGTGGATGGGGAACATTATACCTTTCATGGGAATGGTGGAGTTGTTATGAACCAGGTGACAAACGTCGCGAAGCTTCTGCTGTTACTGGTAAAGTAACTAAAATCGATCCAGCCTGGAAATCAGCTACAAACTATGGTTACAACCCATACAACCAGGTAAAATATTCGGTTGGCGATTCGTTAAATACTCATTACCATTTCTCAATGGGTGGTGAAGCTGCTCCTTCAATCTGGTCGTTGAAATATTTCCGTACAACACGTGCAAACTATCAGGCACCATGGGCTCCTCAACAGATTTATTACAAACGTTATGCTAACGTTTTGTTTGACTACGCCGAATGTCTCTTCCGTTTGAACGGTGAAAACGATGCAACTGCATGGGGTTATATCAATCAAATTCGCGAACGTGCCTGGGGTAACACGGAAGTTGGTAAAGAAGCTGCTTTAACTGCAATGTATCTTCCATATTATCAAAACATGGCTCAATTCTTTATTGGCAATGGAGCAACAGATATAGTGAAACCTACAACTTATCCACTTCCATTTAATACAAAAACGGTAACAGTTCCTGATGCTAAAACTTATTACACTTCGTTAAAAGCAACAAAAGGGTTTAAATCTCCAGTATGGTTGGTAGCTCTTGGCCAGGAACGTCGTAAAGAATTCAATGCTGAGTGGTGTTTGGCTCCCGATCTTATCCGTTCAGGATTTATTGAAGATCACATCAATATCAATTATCCTAAAGGTGTAGGTTATCCAATGAACGACCCTAAAATTCAGGATGCTTGGCAAACCTACCGCAATTTTGATTTCAATCTCAAAAGGATGGATATGCCAATTCCAACCGATGAGTTGTTGAAAAACAAATTGTGCGATCAAAACGATGCTTATAAATAGTAATGAGCAACAACAGCTCAGGCATTAGCCTGAGATTGTAAAATCATTACATCTTTTAGCTGTCCGAAAAGACTGAGAAACTTTTAAATGTCCGAAACTACCGGATGTTTTAAGAAGAACTTTTCGGACAGCTTTTTTTACTGATTTTCTGAATGAAAATTAAGCCCAAATGCTTGAATAAAGTATAAATAGAGTTAATTTTCAGAATTAAAATGTTAGAAATGAACAAACTAAACCTTACCCGATCAAATCTTTTTGTATTACTGGCAATCCTCTTTGTTTCGTTATGCCTAAGCGCCGAAGCACAAATGCCAACCAACACAGCCAAAAACAAACCGGCCTTTTATTCCGGAACTTACCGGAATGTGTTTAAAGAAGCCGGATACAGCCAATCAGAAATTGACAAGAAAATAGAAAAAGCTTATACCGACCTGTTTGAAGGACCCAACAAAATTTATTTTGCAGTTGGCGATTCGATGGGTTATGTTTCAGATTTGAAAAATCACGACGCCCGCACCGAAGGCCTTTCGTACGGAATGATGGTTGCCGTACAACTCAATAAAAAAGACGTATTCGATCGCATTTGGCGCTGGTCTAAAAAATACCTGCAACACCAGTCTGGTCCTCGCGAAGCTTATTTTGCCTGGAGTATCAATCCGGCAACCATGAAGAAAAATTCTGAAGGCTCTGCTTCCGATGGCGAACTGTATTACGTTACCAGCCTGCTTTTTGCGTCGAACCGCTGGGGAAACGAAACCGGCATAAATTATTATGCCGAAGCTCGCAGAATTCTGGATGCCATGTGGAAAAAAAATGGAACAGGAAACATTTTCAACCTGATTAATACCGAACACAAACAAATCTCATTTGTACCTGAAGGAAAAGGCTACGAATGGACAGATCCATCGTACCATTTACCTGCGTTCTATGAAATTTGGGCTGAATATGCCAAAGACGGACATGAACAGTTTTACCGTGATTGCGCCGACACATCGCGTGTTTTTCTACACCGTGCCTGTCATCCGAAAACTGGTTTAACAACCGACTACACCGATTTTGCCGGAAAACCTTTATCAACGCCATGGATGCCTGCTGCTTTTCGATACGACTCGTGGCGAGTACCAATGAACATTGCCATGGATTACGCTTGGTTTGGCAAAGACAAAAGCTGGCAGGAAAACTTTGCGGGGCGACTGCAGGGCTTTCTAAAATCGCAGGGAATGGAAACTTTTGTTGATCAGTACAACCCGGATGGTACCAAACCCGATTTTATTCTGCAAGCCGGGGGAT
>JAJZSZ010000304.1 GCA_021849365.1 Bacteroidota bacterium
TACCAGAACAATTATCAGACATTCAGTACTTCAAGAAATATGTCCTTGCAAAACTGGTTTGTAAACGACCACCACCAGTCGAACCCATACTGGTTGATCAACAACCAGCCAAAAACCGACTTGACAAAACGTGTTATTGCCAGCGTATCTGCCGAATACGAATTCTCTAAAAAATTGAAATTCCAGGCCAGGGCAAGCTACGACTATGCTGAAAAATCATATGAACAGAAATTCTATGCCGGCGGTAACTCAACCAACATTTCTGAAAACGGACGTTGGAGCTACAAGAAATACAACGATATGTTGATGTACACCGACGGTCTGTTCACATACAACGACAAATTCGGTGATTTCAGCGTGAATGGTGTATTGGGAGCAAGCTATCAGAAATCGATTTATGGCAACGGCGTTAACGTTGACAACGGAACAAACTCATTGCTTTATCCAAACGAATTCTACTTCCAGAACCTTCCTACAAACGTTCAGGTACAGTCGATCTACGACGGTGAAGTAATCAAAGAAGGTGTTTTTGGTAATGCACAGATTGGTTACAAAGAAATGTTATTCCTCGATTTATCGGGACGTAACGACTGGGCTTCAACATTGAAAGGAACAGATGGTGGCCCTTCATATTTCTATCCTTCATTCGGTTTGACCGGTATTTTGAGCCAGATGATTGATATGCCTTCATTCATCTCCTTCTCAAAAGTTCGCGTATCAAACGCTACTGTAGCTAACGAAGTTCCTTTCAACCGAATCACTCCTAGCAACACAATCAACAGTGGTGGTGGTATCGACAGAAATACACAGGCTCCGTTTACCGATGCAAAACCTGAAATGTTAACAACTTGGGAATTCGGTACCGACTGGAGATTCTTCAACGGACGTTTAGGTTTAGACTTCACTTACTATAACATCAAAAGTACCGACCAGTTCCTTACTTACACACCAACTGCCAGTCAGAACGTAGGCAACTTCACAACTTTCTTCACCAATGCCGGTGAAATCGTAAACAAAGGGGTTGAAGTAATTTTAACTGCAGTACCTGTAAAAGGTAAAGAATTTGAATGGAACACCTCGTTAAACTTCTCAAGAAACAAAAATACAGTTGTTGAATTGCTGAAAGGCGAACCTGATAAATACATCGATTTCGGTTCTTCTGAAGGTTATACTTCTCGTATCTATACCGGTGGATCATTTGGCGACTTATATGGTTACAAATTCCTTCGCAATGCCAGCGGACAAATCATCCTTGACGAAAAAACAGGTGCTCCGCGTAAAACTGCAAACATCGAATACATGGGTAACCTCGAGCCTAAATTCAGTTTAGGTTGGAACAACAGCTTCTCATACAAACAATTCTCATTGAACTTCCTGATCAATGCTAAAATTGGTGGTAAGGCATTCAGCCAGACTGAAGCCATGTTGGACGGATACGGAGTTAGCGCCCGTTCAGGCGAAGCCCGCGACAACGGTGGTAAAGTTGCAATTAACGCTATCAAAGGAACAACTCCTGTAACTTCAATCGATGCTAAATTGTACTATACAACAGTAGGTGATCGTAATGGTATTTCAGAAGCTTATGTGTACGACCGTACCAACATCCGTTTAACTCAGTTGGCTTTGGCTTACGATTTAGACGTGAATAAACTGAAACTGCCGATTAAAGCAGCTTCTTTCTCAATCGTTGGTAACAACTTATTCTTCTTCTACAAGAAAGCTCCATTCGATCCAGAGTTAACTATGAGTACAGGTACAGGTTCTCAGTCGTTGGATAACTTCAACGTTCCTGCAACCAGAACCTATGGCTTCAACCTTAAATTTACATTCTAATAAATTGATACCATGAAAAAAAGCATATTCCTATTAATGGCAGCATTCTTACTGATTACGAATGCTTGTACCGATCAATTTGAAGAGGCAAATACCAATCCATACGAAATCAGCGGAGAATCGCTTAAACAGGATTTTAACCATGTGGGAGCTTATTATTCTTCGATGTTAGGCAACATTTTCGGTCACCAGATTGAAGAAAACCTTGTTGCTGAATCATTCGCCGATTATATGGCTACTCCAACTCCATTCGCCGGAGGTGTTAACAATACAACTTACTACATCCGTTGGAATACATACTGGGATCGTATTTACGGTTCGTTAATGGCACCTGCCAACCAGGTAATCAAAATTGCTGACGAAGGTGGTTACACTGTTTTCTCAGCATGGGCAAAACTGATCCAGATCATGGGTGTTTCCCGTTTGACTACTTATCACGGACCAGTTATCTATTCAAACTACGGTTCAACCGAATCGACTATCAAATACGACAGCGAACCGGAATTATACAACAAATTCTTCACTCAGCTCGACGAAATTCAGGCTGTATTTGCAGCTAACAAAACCTATGCTGGTATGAAGAAATTCGACGCCAGCTACGGTGGCGACGTTACCAAATGGATGAAACTGGTAAACTCACTGCGTTTGCGTTTGGCAATCCGTATTTCGAAAGCTGCTCCTGCCCTTGCCAAAACTCAGGGTGAAAAAGCTATCGCTGATCCAGCTGGTTTGATTACTTCAAACTCTGATAACATGACTATTTCACTTTACGGTGGTAAATTGTACTTGTCGGTTATCTGTTTCGAATGGGACGACACCCGCATGTCTGCCGGAATGGAATCAATCCTGGTTGGTTTGAAAGATGCACGTATTGAAAAATACTTCCAGCCAGCTACTGATAAAACAGTTTATTCTGATCACCCTGAATTCCCATACAAAGGAATCCGTAACGGTGCTTCACTGGTTGCAAAAGACGACCACACTTCATTCTCTAAAATCAACGAAAGCTTCAAATCAATTACACGTCGTAATTACCTGGCTGCTTCGGAAGTTTATTTCGATTTGGCTGAAGCTTCTTTGAGAGGATGGGCTGGTGCTGGCGATGCCAAAACCAACTACGAAAACGGCGTGAAATTATCGTTTGCCGACTGGGGTGCAGGTGGCGTTGACGCTTATCTGGCCGACGGTACAAGCAAACCAATCGATTACAACGACCCAAAATCAGCTGGTTCAGTAAACGACTTCGTTTCTCGTTCATCAGTAACTGTAAAATGGAACGATGCTGATTCAAACGAACAGAAACTTGAAAAAATCATCACTCAGAAATGGATTGCTGGTTTCTTCAACCCGAATGAACCATGGGCTGACTTCCGCAGAACTGGTTATCCAAAACTTCCAACTGTTTATAAAAACGACAGTAATGCCGACTGGGGAGTTATTCCACAAGGCGAATGGATCAAACGTATGCCTTTCGTAAATGCTGAACGTACTGGTAACGCTGCCGGTATCGCTGACGCAACTGCAAAATTGGGTGGTCCGGACAACATCGCAACTCGTTTGTGGTTCGCTCCTGACAAAGCCAATTTCTAATATCAAGGCTTTCCAATAAGTTCAATTTGCATAAAGAGGCTGGTCTCCACGGAGTCAGCCTCTTTTTTGTGCCTGAAAGTTAGCATTGAACCTTTTGCGCTAACGCTTTTGCTAGCTCATCGAAAAACGTATGAACGGCGAGATTGCCAGAGGGCATGAATAGAAATTAGCCATATACTTTAAAAAGCGACGCTCGAAAGGTTTTTCAGGTCGCAGCGTTTTTGGGGTTAATGGCAGCGTTTGATTGCAGAAGATTTCATGAGAACACGATAAACGGCCCGCGCGGGAAAATGCACATTGAAACTACCACTGAACAGTCCAGATAGCAGATCTGGCATGCCCTTTTTATTCCATTTCAATTTTTTCCAACACTTCTTTAAAATCTCCTTTAAGTTCGTCTTCACCATTACTATAAAAAAGGCGCAACTCAATGTCAAGTGTTTGAAGTGTTTCAAAAATAAAGTCCTTCTCAATCTCGATAACTACTCTTATTGCATCAATCGTCTCCGTTGGGTAGATCGTTGGACATTTTGATGAAGATATTTTTACTCTTCCTTCTTCAAATCGAGTATAGCTGTAATCTCCTTGAACTTGGTCCCAGCTTACAGTTGTATGCTTGTTGAAATTATTAAAATATAAATTCAGCTTGTAGGATGATTCAGGAATATCTCCATCATTAATAATTGAAGCCTCCAATCTCAATCTTACAGTATCTTCAGTGCTGTCCAATTGTGAAATTGAATAACCTCCAATTAAGAGCAAAGATTTTGATTTTCTTCCATATAGCTGTCTTATTTCATATTCCTCCATGTAAACTGATTCGAAGTTGAATCTCTTATAAAATCTTTTATCTCTAGAAATATGAGGCGCATCAAGGCTCCTCGGTATTTGAATAACGTATACCGTTTTCTCAACAGATGAATCAAATCTGACTGGAAATATTTTTATGCCTGAAATATGCCTTTGAATAGTTGAATTTATTAGCTGTTCAATCCATTCCTTTGTGTATTCATTGCCATTTACAAATGAAAGAGAATGTGCTTTAAAATTTTCTTCTTTTATTCCGTAGATTATAACTCCTCCATCGGAATTTGCAAAGGATGCAATGTCCTTGGATAATTCTTTTTTCTTGCCATCAGACTTGCCTAATGCATCAGCCTCTTTAAAATCCAAATAAATGGATTCTTCAACCTCATTTTCAATGAGAGATAAAATGTCTTGTTCCGAAAAACCTTCTTTATCCAATAATTTTTTCATCTTTATTTAATTCTGCTTTTAAATGTGTTATAACTTGCTTATAAATCTGAAAAATCAGACTTATCAATCCGGTTATGATTGAACAAGCCTTAATACTATTTGCCATACTTTTAGTATAAATATAACTCTTTTTAATCATAAGATAACGGAATTTACACCTTCATTTTCTGTACATTTGTTCATCTCAAAAATTGGATAGAAACCAACGGTTATGGAATTCCAGTCGAACCCGCAATTAGAACTTGCCTACAACTTTTTGCAATACACCAATCAGAATATTTTCCTGACGGGTAAGGCTGGTACGGGAAAGACAACCTTTTTGCGTAACCTGAAAAAGCAATCGCCCAAGCGAATGGTGGTAGTGGCGCCCACCGGCGTGGCTGCCATAAATGCGGGTGGAGTTACCATTCACTCGTTTTTCCAGATTTCGTTCGGACCGCAGATTCCGGTCGATCCTAACCAGCAAAGGCCCGTTGTGGTTCCCGAAGATGGTAACGTGGCCCCGGGAATCAAGCGCTTTAGCCGCGAGAAAATAAACATTATGCGCAGCCTCGATTTGCTGGTGATTGACGAAATTTCGATGGTTCGTGCCGATGTGCTTGACGGAATCGACGAGGTTTTGCGGCGCTACAAAAACCGCTATAAACCATTTGGCGGCGTTCAGCTGCTCATGATTGGCGATTTGCAACAATTGGCTCCGGTGGTAAAGGAAGACGACTGGGCCATCCTGAAAGACTATTACGACACCTGCTTTTTCTTCAGCAGCCATGCCCTGAAACGCTCGAGATTCATTGGCATTGAGCTTACCCACATCTTCCGCCAGAGCGACCAGCGGTTTATCGATTTGCTGAACAAAGTGCGCGAAAACCGGATGGACGAAGCCACCCTTCAGGAGCTAAACAAACGGTACATTCCCAATTTTAATCCGGAGGAAAAAGAAGGTTATATTACACTGACCACACACAACTACCAGTCGCAGCAAATCAACGATTCGAAACTGGCCGAACTCAAACCGAAAT
>JAJZSZ010000305.1 GCA_021849365.1 Bacteroidota bacterium
AAGCTCTTCAATTTCAGGACCTAAAAGTTTGGCAAAGGCCTCATTCGAGTCAATTACCTTGTATTCGCTGTCCACAATAATGAGCCCGGCCCTGATTTTATGCATCATTGCCGAAGAGATAACTGTGGCTTCTCTGGCTTTTTCGAGTTTGCGTTCGGCTTTTTTTCGTTCAGTAATGTCGAAAATTGAGCCAACAATCCCGATCAATTCGCCCTGGTTATTCCGGATTACCGCTTTGTTGAATACCACATCGCGCAATGTCCCGTTGGCATCCCGGAATTTTGCCTCGTAAATCTGGTCACCTGGGCTATCAAGCAACTCCTGATCGCGCTGGGCATAGATTTCGGCAATCTCGAAAGGCTGAATATCGAAAACTGTTTTCCCGATAATTTGCGATTTCGGCAGGCCAAGCAGTTTTTCCTGGGCCACATTACAGGCTTTATAAATGCCCTGCATGTCGCGGTAAAAAATGGGAATTGGCAGCGCATCAATAATTTTCTGATGCAGTTCGGGGTCGTCAATAAACTCCTGATTGAAAGATTTTTCTTCGTAAATCATGATGTGTGAATTTCGAACTTAATTTACGAAACCAATCTGAATATTCAATTCTGTTTTGCATGAAAGAAATCAGGATATGCAAATTCTTCAAACTCCTTAACTGAAACCATTTTAAATAAGCACCAATGCTGATTTTGCTCAAGGGTATTCAGTTATTTTTTCAGAAATTTGTCGCAAACTATTTTGAATTTACATGAAGTTAAAAGAGATCGCGGCAGTTTTAAGTGCAACAGTATCCTGCGGTGCAGATAAGCTTGAAGATGAGGTGGAAATGGGCTACAGCTCCGACCTGATGAGTGATGTGCTCACCCTGGATACCGACAATTTAATCCTGATTACCGGATTGGTTAATTTGCAGTCGATACGCACTGCCGAAATGGCTGATATTAGGGCCATTGTATTTGTGCGCAATAAAAAAGCCACCGATCAGATGCTGGAATTGGCTTGCGAAAACGGGATGTGTATTCTCGAATCGCCTTATTCGCTTTTTAAATCGAGCGGATTGCTTTTTCAGGCTGGGCTGAAACCGATTTATTGATTTACTATTTATTCATTTACCATTGACAATTCAACGATTCAAACAGTAAATATTTTACTTGAAACTGAAATTTAACATACAGGGAGGCGATTTTACCCAGGCCGGTTATCCGTCGAGTGAGGTGAAGAAAGTATTGAAGCAGCTGGATATTGACGGAAAAACGATCAAGAATATCGTGATTGCGCTCTATGAAGCCGAAGTGAATGTGGTTGCTCATGCCTGGAAAGGAACAGTTTCGGTCGAAATTTTTGAGAATAAAATTTTAATGCTGGTTGAAGACGAAGGCCCCGGAATTCCTGATGTAGATCTGGCTATGCAGGCCGGTTACTCTACCGCGAGCAAAGAAGTACGCGACATGGGTTTTGGGGCCGGAATGGGTCTCCCCAACATAAAAAAGAATACTGACGAGCTGTCAATAGAGACAGAGGTAGGTAAAGGAACTAAGGTAAAAATGGTCAATTATTTTTGATGGAAGGATCGGCTAAATATCATACCCTCGACCCCGCCAAGTGCATTGGTTGCACACACTGCATGAAGTCGTGTCCAACGGAGGCTATCCGTGTGGTTAATGGTTTAGCTGTGATTGACCACGATCGCTGTGTGTACTGTGGTCAGTGTCACCGGGCCTGCCCAACCCGCGCTTTCTATGTCGAGCAGGACGATCTGGCCATGATTCGCTCGTTCAAATACCGGGTCATTTTGTTTCCGTCAATTATGATCGGTCAATTTCCGGAGAAATACAGCGAAGACCAGATTTACGATGGCCTGAAGAAAGTTGGATTCACTCATGTGTACGAGGTGGAACAACCCATGCAGGTGCTTATCGATTCGATTAATGAGGTGCTTCGCAATCCTGAAACGCCCAAACCTGCTATATCCATTTATTGTCCGGCTATTGTGCGGCTTATTCAGGGGCGCTATCCATCGCTTACCGAACACCTGATTCTCAGGAAAACTCCCCATAATCTGGCCGCTCATTTTGCTATCGAGCAATTACTGCTCGAAGGAGCCAAACGCGAAGAAATTGGGTTGTTTTATGCCACACCGTGCATTGCCAAAATTGCTTCGGTAAAAAGCCCTGTTGGCGAGCGCGAATCGATTGTTGACGGCATTGTCAACATGAATCAGTTATACAACGAAGTGATGAAGGTTATGGCTGATGGAGCTGTGCCTGAATATTCAGAAGAGCGGAAAAATTTGTGCTCTGAGGGTATCATCTGGAGCCTTACCCGGGGCGAATCGTGCCATTTTGGTTCAAGAGGAATAGCTATTGATGGCATTCATAATGCAGTTCGTTTTCTGGAACGGCTCGAGAATGATCAGGTTAAGGGTATCGATTTCATTGAAATGCGTGCCTGCGACCAAAGCTGTGCCGGTGGAATATTGCTTACCGGTAATCGGTTTATGACCGTTGAACGGCTCGAACGGCGAGCCAAACGATATCCGGACGCAAAAGAGATTAAGCCGGAAACAATTCGGGTTGATACCGGCGAGTTAAAAGAAAAACTGATACTTGATCCCATTTTGCCTAAGCCGCACTTCGCTTTTGGGAAGGACCGGATAAAGGCAATGGAGAAAATGAATAAAGCCCAGCGCATTGTGTGCTTTTTGCCCGGGATTGATTGTGGAGCCTGTGGTGCACCCAATTGTCAGGCGTTGGCCGAAGATATGGTAAACAATAAGGCAAAAATGTCGGATTGCACTTTCCTGCAGCAGATGTGGGTAAACGAAGGCCGCATTAATGCCCGAAAAGCGTTCCTCAATGTTCAGAAGAAATGGGGAACCGATAGATTTAAAGCTGATTGTAATAAAAGAGGACGACGAAATGAAGGTTTCTGAATTGGTTGAAAAATTAGGTCTGACAGTCTTTTCAGGCCATAAAGGTTTAGACCGCGAGATTAGCGGTGGATATGTTTCTGACTTGCTGAGCGATGTTATGGGAAACTCCGCTGAAGGACAGGTCTGGATTACCTTGCAGGTTCACCAGAATGTAATGGCCATCGCTTCATTGAAAGATTTGGCGGCAGTAATTTTGGTCAACAATCTTCCGCCGCACGAAAATACAGTGCGTCATTCGAACGACGAAAATATTCCGGTTCTCGGAACGTCTTTGTCAACATTCGATATTGCCGGAAAAGTATATCAACTTTTTAATACATAAATATGAGAACATTCCGGACTGATTTACATATCCATACCGTTTTGTCGCCTTGTGGAAGTTTGGAAATGAGTCCCGGAAATATTGTTTCGCTGGCTAACCAACGTGGCCTTAATATCATCGGAATTACGGATCACAACAGCACGAAACAGTGTGAGTTGATATGGAAGCTGGCGAAGAAAACAAATCTGACGGTTATTCCAGGCTGCGAGATGACTTCGCGGGAAGAGGTGCATTGTCTGGGTCTGTTTGAAGATTTTGATGCTTTACGCGTTTTTCAGGATTACCTCGACCGGCATTTGTCAATTATCCCGCATAACGCGTCGCTTTTCGGGTATCAGGTTGTGGTTGACCAGGACGAAAACATACTGGAAGAACTGGATTACTATTTGGGTGCTGCCCTCGATGTCAGCGTTGAAGAAGTAGAGCAGAAAGTGCACGAACTCTCCGGAATTTTCATTCCGGCACACGTCGACAGGCCGCGCAACAGCTTGTATAGCCAGTTGGGGTTCCTTCCGCCTGAATTAAAAGTTGATGCGCTTCAGATTTCGAAACTGGCTGAAGAAACTGCCGTTCGCGAAAAGTACAGGATTGGATCCGACCTGACTTTGGTAAAATTTTCGGATGCTCATTTCCCTGACGATCTTGGAAAAACATATACGATTTTTGAAATGGAATCGCCTTCTTTTGCCGAAATCAAAAAAGCGTTGAAGCAGGAAAATGGTCGAGGTGTAAAGATTCCATAATTCAGACCTGTTTTTTTTTATATCAGTATTTCAGTACGTTAGTCATTCAATCAGCATGAAAGATCTTTCATTACATATTCTCGATATTGTCCAGAATTCGATTCGGGCAAAGGCAACGCTGGTTGAGATTGATATTACCGAGCAGCCTGATGAAAATAAACTGACCATCAGGATTACCGACAATGGTACCGGAATGAGCCCGGAAGAAGTTCCGAAAGCCATCGACCCGTTTTATACTTCACGTACCACGAGAAAAGTTGGGTTGGGTCTATCACTTTTCAAACAAAATGCAGAACAAGCCGATGGTAGTTTCAGTATTGAATCGGAATTGGCAAAAGGCACCTGCGTAACAGCTTCATTCGGATTAAATCATTTAGACCGGCCGGTGATGGGCGATTTAACTGGCGTTTTACTGCTGTTGATTTGTGCTCCCGACTCAGTTGATTATGTCTTTAAACATCAAACACCGGTAGGCGAATTTGTTCTGGATACCCGCGAGCTTAAGCAAATGCTTGAAAATGTACCAATTAATCATCCTGATGTGCGTAATTTTCTGAAAGAAATGATTGAGGGAAATTTAGAACAGATTCAAATAAGTGAATGATGATAAAACTTAGAGATTATTACTTTTAAACTACTGATATTTAGCTGTTAGTGAAAGGAGCCTTATTAAACTTATTAATCCCCCTGAACTATGAATAAAATAAAATCACTTGCCGATCTAAAAAAGCTGCAGTCTGAAGTTCAATCGAAAATTAAGCTGCGCGAACGAGGCGATCATCCTGAAAAGCTTATTCAGATTAAGGTTTCAATGGCAACTTGTGGCATTGCTTCAGGAGCCAAGGAAACAATGACTTATCTGATTGATGAGCTCGAGCATCAGGGTATCGATGCCATTGTTACTCAAACCGGTTGCATGGGATATTGTTATGCGGAACCAACCATCGAACTGACCGTTCCCGGGCAGGCTCCTGTGGTGTATGGCTATGTTAACAAAGTCAAAGCTCAGGAAATCATCGAAAAGCACATTAAGCTTAATCAAATGGTCGACGGAATCATCCCGGTAAGCTATTCAACAATCGACAATAACTAAATCAAACGGACAATTATGGCCGAATACAACATGCATATACTTGTGTGCGGGGGTACCGGATGCAAGGCTTCTCAAAGCGAACTGATCAAAACCAATTTTGCAGCTAAACTCAACGAGTACGGACTGACTGACGAAATTCAGGTTATCCTTACCGGCTGCTTTGGCTTTTGCGAAAAAGGACCGATTGTAAAGATTTTGCCTGACAATACTTTTTACACCCAGGTAACTCCTGAAGATGTAAATGAGATTGTTGAGGAACACATTATAAAAGGGCGTAAAGTTGAACGCCTGCTTTATCAGGATCCCGAAACCAAAGAGGTGGTAGGCGATTCAAAAGGCATGGATTTCTACAAAAAGCAGATTCGTATTGCGCTACGGAACTGTGGTTTTATCAATCCTGAAAATATTGAGGAATACATTGGACGTGATGGTTATGCTGCCCTCGGAACCTGTTTGTCTGAAAAGACTCCTGAAGAAGTCATTAAGATAGTAAAAGATTCCGGCCTGCGTGGTCGTGGAGGCGGTGGCTTTCCAACCGGACTGAAATGGGAA
>JAJZSZ010000306.1 GCA_021849365.1 Bacteroidota bacterium
GGAATGAAACGGTACTCTTTGCGATCTAATGTTGAAATTGATGCCACAAAATGGTTAACTGTAGGTACCAGAACCTATGCCACCATGACCAATACTGAACCAGGTAACTATGACAACGTATTGACCTACATCTTCCAGACAACTCCGGGAGTTTACCCCAGGTACAATGGCAAATTTGGTTATCCTGAAGCTCCGGAAGAAAGCGCTACGGCCAATAACCTTTATAACTTTCTGTATGGACAAAAAGGAGACAATAAAACATTCCGGATCAATTCAACCCTATTCAGCAAAGTAAAATTCGCAAAAGGGTTGACCTGGGATCTCAACTTTAATTACTCTAAACGTTTCGACGAGGTAAACAACCACACCAATCCTGCTACCGGCGAGCGTGTTAAATTCAGTACAGGTGTTTCGATGAGCCCACAAACTAACCCAACGCTTATGACCACCTACTTCAGAACATACAGTGAATACAACTATACGCTGGAGAACCTTTTACATTACGAAACAACTATTGCCAGCAAACACAACATTAATGCATTGGCAGGCTATAACGAAACCTATTTCTATGGGTACGACCATTATGCTACCAAAAGAGGAATGTTCGACGAATCGGCCTACGTCTTTAATGCCGCTACAGAAATGCTCTCGACCGGAGGATCGGCAAGCGACTGGGCATTGCGCTCATGGTTTGGCCGTTTAAACTATAACTTCGATCAAAGATATATGTTAGAAGCCAATATGCGTTACGATGGTTCGTCTCGTTTCGATTCAGAAAGCCGTCATGGTATTTTCCCGTCTTTTTCTGCCGGATGGAGAATATCAGAAGAAGGCTTCATAAAAGATTTAAATATGTTCCAGAACCTGAAACTTCGCGCTTCATGGGGAAAATTAGGAAATAATGCTACCGGAAGTTACAACTCCTCCGGGCAATGGGTTGTTAGCAATTACGATTATCAGGCATTGTACGGCCCTGTAGGTTATTCCTTCAATGGAGTGCAAACGGCAGGTCTTCGTGCCGGAAAAATTGCCAATCCGTTGCTACAGTGGGAATCAACAACCGTTACAAATCTTGGTTTGGATGCAACTGTGCTTAACAGCAAACTATCAGCCGAACTAGATTTTTACAACAAAGTTACCGATGGAATTCTCACCACTCCTCCTGTATATTTAACTATGGGCTTAGTTGGAGCCCCAACCCTGAATACTGCCGAAGTTACCAATAAGGGTTTCGAAATCACTTTGAACTGGAAGGATAAAATCGGACAGGTAAATTACTCCATTTCAGGAAACCTGGGCTATAATAAGAATGAGGTTACTAGTTATAAAGGCAAATTGGTTGAAGAATGGAGAACTGATGCAACCGGAAAACCAGTTTATTACTCTAACCTGGGAGATGTTTCAAGCGGCGGACAAAACCGTATTCTGGAAGGTCATGTCATTAACGAACATTACCTGATGGATTTATATAATGGCGACGGCAGTTATTTCAATTCAGATGGAACAGTGAACATTAGTGGTGGTCCTAAAGACGGGATGATTCGTACAACTGACGATATGAAATGGTTAAATGCCATGATTTCAGCAGGATATCAATTCATGCCAAACACTGCTACCGCTAAAAACAGAATCTGGTATGGTGATTATATTTATGCCGACAAGAATGGCGACAAAATTTATGGCAGCAACTACGATCGCAGTTTCACCGGAAACTCGGCCATGCCGAAATTTACATTTGGTTCACAAATGAACTTCAGCTGGAAAAACTTCGACCTGAACCTGATATGGTCGGGACAAGCCGGAGTTAAATTGTATTGGCTTGAAAGCGGTTATAATAACTCAGGTACACGTATTGGTTTCCAGATTGGTAAAATGCTCGAAAACAACCATTATTACTACAACGAGGCCGATCCAAACGACATAAACAATAATCTGACAGCCGCTTACCCACGTTTGCGTATTGATGGTGGTGGACAAAACACACAGGGAAGTACCCGCTGGCTTTATGATGGCTCTTTTGTACGCCTCAAAAATTTAACCTTTGGCTATACTTTACCTAAGCAAATTGCAGCAAAAATTTATACGGAAAATGTAAGATTGTATTTCTCTGCAGAAAACCTGTTTACGATTACTTCATTCCCTGGTCTTGACCCGGAAATGGGAGGATACACAAACTATCCGGTATTCAGGCAAATTGCTTTTGGAACCAATATCACTTTCTAAAAAATTAAGAACAATGAAAAACAATAAATTCATACTTATACTTTTTTTAGGCATCAGTCTTCTAACTGCATGTCAGAAAGACCTGCTGGATACAGCACCTTATGATTCAATTGGATCATCCAACATGTGGAACACAGAGAGTCTGGTCGATTTAGGGGTTACTGGTGTTTACAACACCTTGCGTCAGGATTATGTAGGCTTAAATCGATGGTATTTTGACCAGGATGGTTTTACCGGCCAGGGCAGAGGTGTTACAACGCTAACAAGTGGAAATATCACTTCGAGCGATGGGTTATTCTCGAATTACTGGAAACAAAACTATGAAGGTATCCACCGCGCAAACGCCGCAATTTCTAAAATTCCGGATGCTCCTTTAACTCCAGAAAAGAAAGGACGTTTGCTGGCAGAGTGTAAATTTCTTCGTGCGTGGTTTTACTATAACCTGAACCAGGTTTTTAAAGGGGTTCCTTTATATCTTAACCCTGTATCATTAAACGAAGCAAATAAAGGGCGGGAAACCGAGGCCAAAATATGGGAAGCCATTATTGCCGACCTTACTGATTGCATTAATGAACCGAATTTGCCCAACATGTATGCCAAAAGTAATGCAAATATAGGTCGTGCAACCAAAGCAGCTGCCTATGCTTTGCGCGGTAAAGTATACATGTACACAAAAGAATATGCCAAAGCAGAAGCCGACCTGCGCACGGTGGGCACTTTAGGTCCTCAGCTTTATCAGGGCGAATACAAACAGCTTTTCAAACTGGCCAATGAACAGCATCCTGAAATGATTTTTTCGGTGCAGAATATTGGCTTAACCGGACTTGGATCAGTTACTCAGTTCTACTGTGGATCAAGGGTTTCGTTCGGTTCGTGCTGGAATGTTTACCTTCCAAGTACTGATTTTGTTGAATCGTTCGAAAAGAAAGATGGTTCGCCATTCAACTGGAACGATTACCTGCCAGGATACACTTCAATGACCCCAACTCAACGCATTGTCTTCTTCCTTCGCGATGGTTTGACTTCAACCGAAATAACGAACTTCACCAAACTTGGTGCTGATATGACCAAATATTTACCAATCGGAAATGAAGAACGGATCAGAAAAGTATACGAAGACCGTGATCCCCGCTTGACATCCTTGGTTATTACTCCATATTCTACTTATCTGGGAGCCATTGGCACCAACCCATACACTTATACTCTGCGCTGGCCATACCGCGGAGGCGATACTGCTGCACCATTTGATTTGCGTACCGACAGCAACAGCATGTTCTTCTACCTTTGGAGAAAATGGGTATATGAAGGTGCTTCAGAAACAACTGCCCGCGATTTCGGTCCAATCGATCAGCCTCTTATTCGCTATGCCGATGTAGTTCTTTTGCTGGCTGAAGCCATTAACGAACAAGGATTTAAAGATGAAACTATCGCATTGGTCAACAGTGTCAGAACACGGGCTGGAGCAGTTGCAATACAAAACACCGATCCTTCAAAGCCAACATACGTAAATGACCAGACAACCATGCGTGAACGCATACGTAACGAACGCCGTTGGGAGTTAGCCCTCGAAGGCATTAATCTTTTCGATGAAATGCGCTGGGGTACCTGGAAGGATAAAAAATTCTACACTGGAAATGGTGTTAAGCAAATTTGGGGCGGCTTAGTTGGTCCGTTTGCCTGGAGAGGCGACTACCTTTACAATTGGGCATTGCCTCAAACCGAGGTGGAAATGAATAAGAACCTGACTCAAAACGCTGGCTGGGTTAACTAGCTGAACGGAAGAAAAAAAATTAAGGAAAGGCTGATTTCATCGTTGTATGAATCAGCCTTTCTTTTAAAAACAAGAAACAGGATAAATATGAAACTACTGCTTGCACTTTTTCTCTTGGTACCTGCCACTTTGTGGTCGTGTACAAAATCTGAAGAACAAATTACTCAGCCGGACAAGCCGGTTGAATCGTTGCTTCCGGCCCATTTAAAAGACACCTATCAAATGGTGTGGAACGACGAATTTGATGGCACGACTGTCAACCTCTCAAAATGGGACTACCGGGCCGAAGGAACGGTAAGAAATTACGGAACCGTTTCGCGCCAAACCATCTCACTCGATGGTAAAGGTCATGTCTCGATAAAAGTGACCAAAGACAGCAGTGGAAAATACTACATAGGTGAACTCGGGACGCAGGGAATTTATGAACCTACATATGGTTATTTCGAATGCAGGGCTATGATGAATCAGCAAACCGGGCCCCATGTTGCCTTCTGGCTTCAGTCGCCCACCATGAGCAAGGTTGGTGATCCGGCAACAAACGGAACAGAAATCGACATTTTTGAATACCACCGCAAAACGCCTCAGGTTCTGTATCACAACCTCCATTGGAATGGCTATGGTGCCGACCATAAAACTACCGGACAAAAAACAACTATTTCAGGAATTGACTCCGGTTACCACGTATTTGGCCTGGAATGGAATAAAAACGAATATGTTTTTTACGTGGACGGTAAAGAAACATGGAGAACAACAACGGCAGTTTCAAATCGTTCCGAATACCTTATTTTATCAACTGAATTGACTGGTTGGGGCGGCGATCCTGCACTTGGAAATTTCCCTGACGAAGTAATTTTTGACTACGTTCGCGTATTTCAGTCAAAAAATAAATAACCAACTAAACCTGATACCATGAGAAAGTTTCTTTTATTTATTGCATTGCTGGCTTGCCTCATTCAATCGCAGGCCTACGAAAAAAGAGATTTGCTTCAAAATAAAGTAGATCTCGCCCGACTAAAATCCAGTTTGATTTTGAATCAGAAATGGGTTCCGTATCCCAATTACAAGGATAGAAACGGCTGGGACCAACTGACTTTGGGAGTAAAAGACGAGATCGTCAAGAAAGGCGAAGCTGCCCTGAACTACGAATGGAAAGTGGTGAAAGCAACCGATTATCTCGAGTTTGACCGAAGCGGCTCGCGCAGAATCATGGAAGACCCATTTAATTCAAACAATTCAGCACTGGCCGACCTTGTTTTAGCAGAACTAGCCGAAGGGAAAGGTCGTTTCATGGATCAGATTGCCAACGGGGTTTGGCACAGTTGCGAGATGACAAGCTGGGCATTGTCGGCCCACATAGGAAGAGAGCAAGCCGAAAAAACAGCCTTACCATCCTTCAAAGAAAACATCATCGATCTGACTTCCGGCGATTTGGGAGCGTTCCTCTCCTGGACCTGGTATTTTCTGAAAGACGAGTTGTCAACAGTTCAACCTTTAGTTTCGGAGCGTTTGCGAAAAAACCTTCAGGACAGAATTCTGGATCCTTATATGAACAGGAATAACTTCTGGTGGCAGGCTTTTAATGCAACACCTCAAACGATGGTAAATAACTGGAATCCCTGG
>JAJZSZ010000307.1 GCA_021849365.1 Bacteroidota bacterium
GAAACATTGCCTGCGAGCTGAAACGTACAATAAAATGGGATCCGATTAAAGAAGAATTTATTGACGATGCCGATGGCGCAGCTACAAAATTATTGCACTACGAATACCGCGCCGGATATAAATTAGTATAAGAAGGCACTTTATAACAACACAAAAAGCAAGTATTAGATAAAAATCAAATACTTGCTTTTTTATGCTTTACGCGGAATTAACGCATACGATTAATCCCAAAAATTAAAAAATCACTAAATTTTTAAATGCTAATCGAGTACGAAGCGATAAGTGATTGATCCGATCTGAAAATCGGGAGCTTTGTCGTCAACATTAAACCTGGCCTGAAGTGCAGCCTTTTTAGCTGCCGCAATCAAACCAGGATCAGTTGTATTCGATCCTCTTACGCCCGCTTCAGCCTTTTTTACAATTCCCATTTTATCAACGGTTACCTTAACGACTACGACTCCCTCCTCGTTTCCGGGATATTGAGGTTTGGGTAACGACAATGAAGTGCGTCCATCCAAGCTGGCCGAAATGCCATTGCCAATTCCACCGCCAGGACCATACCTGTCAACATTTGCCGATCCCTGGGGAACTCCCTGGTTTCCGGTTCCATAAGTCACACCCTGACTGGTACTTTTCGAATCAGGACTTCCTTTTCCGCCGCCACCAAACACATTTTTTGCACGACTGTTTATTTCACCAATCTTACGTTGCTCGGCAGCAGCCTGAGCCAAAAGACGTTGTTCTTCTTTTTGCTGACGTAACAATTCTTCTTTCCTGAGTTTTTCTGCTTCGGCCAAACGTTGTTTTTCCGGATCTATCTTTTCTGTTACTTTCCTATCTTTCTGCGATTTAACTGCAACAGTTTTTTCAATTTCCTGAGTTACCACCGCATCATCAGTTTCTGTTGGAACAGCTTTTTGAGGAGGTGGTGGAGCTACCAACTTTTCGGATGCCGATTCAATTGGTTTTACGCTGGGTTCACGCTCGCCGGGAGCCGGTTCTTCCATTCCGAAACCAGTTTCAGAATCGCCAAAATTAACCAATATTCCCTCCTCAATTGGAGCTGGATTAGTCATGAGAATTCCGAAATACATCAATAAGAATAGTAAAACACCATGGGTAACCAGTGTTCCAATTATACCATCTTTATGTTCTTCAATGTATTTCATCCAACCTAATGATTATTAGCCTGCACTTACACAACTTTGATGCCAGAAAAACAATCAATGCTCACAGAATTTACAGGGACTTTTATTTTCCCATCTTTCAAATTACTGCTGTGACATTATTGTTTCTCAAGGAATGACTAAGCTATTAAATAAGTTTTAAATACCTGCAGCGAATATATCCAACTTGTTACAATCAAAACGAAAAATCCTGCAAATTATTTCAGGCAGGCTGCTCATTCAAAATGTCCATAAACTCGATTGTGACCGACTTCAGATTGGATATTGCACCTTTCACACTGGCTACCAAAATGTTGTATGCAAAATATGCCAGAAGGCCAACAACAAAACCAGCAACTGTGGTTACCAATGTCTGGTAAATATTTGTCGAGATCAGGGTCAAATCGATTGGATTTCCTGAGCTTGCCATTTCGTAAAAGGCTTGAATAACCCCCACAACAGTTCCGATAATACCAATCATCGGAGCAGCACCAACAACACTGGCTAAAATGGGCAATCTTCTTTCAAGTCTCGAAATTTCATGATTTCCAACATGTTCAATAGCTGCAGTAACATCAGCCACCGACTGGCCGATTCGTGAGATACCTTTTTCAATCATACGCGAGGTTGGAGTATTTTCTTTACGACACAGAGAGAATGCTGAATCGATTCTTCCGTCAAGAATATGTTCGCGCAAGTTTTTCATTAGTTTTGAATCAATCCTTCCTGCTTTATAAATAGCAATGTAGCGTTCGAAAAAAATGAAAATTGCCATTAGGGTTAACAACAGCAATGGTACCATCACCAGTTCGCTCTTTAGAGCCGTTTGAATAAGTTCCTTCATCAATCCACCGGCATGATTTGTGGTGTTGGTGGGCTGTGACGCTTCGGCTAAATTAGTGCCAACTTGTAATAAAATCAAATTTAACATATGTATTTTATTTAAACTAACCTGAACAAAAACGATGCTTTCCATTCAAATAGTATGCCATGCAAAAATACAATTTATTTAAATATAAATTCCCAGGCCCATTGTCACCCCCTATACCCATCATAATGAGAGCCATACACGACACTAGTTTAAACGTACATTAGTTCGGGTTTGTTCTGGCAGGGCGCAAATTCTTCCGCTTGAAGATATTTTTCACCTTTTGCCATAATTCGTTGAAGTCGTTAAAATCCTCACGGTAAGATAATCCGACACCTTGCGTATAAGGTGACGTTTCGTATATCAGGTTGTTGTTGGCATGATTATATGCTTTCAGCTGAAGCTTTCCGTTATTGGTTATTTTTACGTTTATATCAGCATCGCCAACAAAACCGTTGCTGTTGGCGCTGGTACGCTGCGAGGTATTATTACCAATATTACCGTTGATTGACACCCGGTCGTTAAACATTTGGGTACTCAATGCTAATTCTATTTCATCGTTGGTAATCTGATTACCAGGACGATAATTAACACCAACATCAAAGTCGTTACTGATTTTCGACAACCAATTGCTTAGCTGATTGGAAAACAACTCGCTGGCAGTCGATCCTACCAGATTATTGCTAGTCCCCGAGTAGGTCCCGCGAAGATATTCAGGAGTATAAAACTTACCCAAAACGAGCAACGACAGAATTTGCTTGTTCATATCCTCTTCTGAACTTATATATTGCCCAACTTCATCCCGAATTCTGTCTTCTGTTGTGGGTAACTCAATATCAAATTTTATTTCAGGATTACTCAGATTCTTGGTGAGGTTGATTTTACAAAGGACTGGAATGCGCTGTGTATAATCCGTACCACTCTGTGAGTTGGCAAAAAGCTCACTTAACGAGGCTTTCAGACGATAAATTGCATTCAGGTCGATGGTTGCCACTTCCGGATCGCCATTCCACTCAATTGTACCCCCCTGCTGAATATCAAATTTCTTATTAATTACATTCTGAAGAGTAAACAGGTAATCACCCTGCTCAACGGTATATTCGCCAAACAACGAAATATTGTAATCATTGTCAATCATTACCCGAAGGTTACCGGAACCCTGAGAGCGAATAACATCACCAATTTTTGAATTATAAATAAGTTGTGCCTTGGCGTCAGGAGTAACCTCAACGTCGAACCTCATCTGAACATCCGAGTTACTGGTTTGGTAATTTACTGACGGCACTTTAGGCTGATAACCATGAGTAATAAAATTCAGAAAATCATATTCCTGGGCATCATCCTCATATTCCAGCGAAATATTCATTTCAGTCCCTTTCTCGGTGCGGGCAGCACCATCGATCAAAACCTGGGCGCCTTTTCCCGTAATACGCGCAACGCCACTGGCAAATAGTTTTCCATAGAATTGCTCATTGATTTGCGGGGTTGTATTTATGGCAAGAATTTTACCTCCTCGTTCGGTTCTGACAGTCATGTCGTAAATCATTTTCGAAAAGGTCCGATGCTGGATCGATCCGGAAAATATGCCCATATTCCCATAATCATCGTAAACCCTTATGTCCGGAAAAATGATTTTATCTCCGGCAAACCGAACCGAATCATTCAAGGTATAATTTGCCTGTAGGTCACTAAGCATCAAACCTGCATTTGAAGCATACAAAGCCCCGTCGTGCAAAATATGTCCTGACGGTCCGTGAATCCAGACCTTCCCGGTTGCATCCCCATGGAAATTACTAAAGCTGCTTCCCATTAGAGGTTGTAAAATCAGGATAGAAAAATGATCGAAATTGGTATAGACCGAAAGACTGTCCTTACCCGGATTATAAACTCCAAACGCGTGAAGCAACTCTCGTTGTTTCGATTTTACGAGTATATCAGCATCAATCTCCTCCGCATCGCTATCCCACCGGCTTTGAATGCTGGCATCTCCAATCAGCTGGCCGAGCAAACCAAAATCAACGATTTTCAAATCGGAAAGAAACAGAGGTTGCTTGTAAATATTGACAACTGAAAGATTCCCGTTCAACTCGCCTTTCAGCTCCAGATCACCACCAATCAGCTGGTTTAGTGATCTCAGATCAATTTGGTTAAAAACCAGATTCAGCTTATCGTTTTGATTTTTGGCGATTGATCCATCGGCAGTAATTGACTGACTTTTGCTGGAAAGCCGAAGTTCATTCACCTTTATCATCGACGAATCGACTGTAATTAAGCCTGAATTCAAATACCAAAGACTATCGGCAAGGTACAGGCGGGTTGGTTTTATCCCGATTTCAACATGCGGTTTATCTTTCTGTTTGAAAAATTTGGCACTGGTGTTTATCGAGCCGCTGAACGAAACCGCATCAAAATTATTCCAGACCAATTTTGAATCCAACACATCGCCGGAAGCTTCAGAAATAAGCGAAAAATTATGAACCTTAAATTGGTCACCCAAATCAATCTCGGAAACTTTATTGCGCATGTAGAGCTTCGAATCGCCATCCATATTTATGGTTAGTTTCCGCAAAACCGCTGTTTGGTATTTTATTTCAGGAAACGAAGCTTTTACAGTTAGGGTATTTTTTTCAGAATTTATACTGCCATCTATTTCACCCGGCTCAATTTTTAAATCAGGCATCAGAACCGACGTAAACCTATTTATATCCTTCAACTTAAACCTGAAATCGAAATTATTCATGGTTTTCTGATCAGGATAAGTAAATCCGGCCGAAGGCAGGTAATTGCTGATAATTTTCAAAACTGAATTATGCAGGTTATGCAGTTGATATTGCCCACGGATATCGGCATCCAGAAAATCGGAACGGACCTGCAAAACCGGCTCATCTTCATTAAAAGTCTTCAAATCGAAATTATTGAACGACACAAACCCATTTTCGTTTCGGTAAGCCCCTTCCTTAAAATGGATCGATCCGGCCAGATTATCGATATTGTTTCCGGTAAAATTGGCGTTCATGGCGAATGAAACATCAGATTCTTTAAACTTACTGACCAGTTTGAGTGCTTTGAGATTCGCATTTTCAACCTGCATATTGAAATTAAAAACCGGAACAGGTACGTTCAGGTCAAATTCACCATCGAAACGAAATTTCAGATTCGGATCGTTTGCCACCAAACTACCATCGAATCGTTTGTTTAATATATCGCCACTCAATTCAATATCCTTGTATTGATAATCGTTCATAAACAGGCTGTCGATCCTACCTGAAACGCTGGCACTAAAATCGTGTGTCCTTTGATTGAGCAATCCTTTTACGTCGCCATTAAACGTAATCCGTTCAAGCAAATCAGTTTGTGCCAGCTCTCCTAGCTGAAAATTCACAGTCTTCACTTTACCGTTTATTTTCAGTTTCTCTCCGGAGGAAGGAACAAACGACAAGTCGGTGGTTAAAACACCCCATTTTGAGCGGAATGTTCCGTACGCCACAAAATCGCTGAGGAAACCTGTAAAATTACCATTGTACTCAATAATGCCAG
>JAJZSZ010000308.1 GCA_021849365.1 Bacteroidota bacterium
ATGTGATTCCCACCACGAACATTTTCAGCACCGGATCGCGGCGAACTTTATCCCATGCACCACGCAAAGTCATCAAGCCGTTGATCATACCTCCCCAGCTCGGCGCAATCAGCATCACCGAGAAAGTGGTTCCCAATGCCTGAAGCCAGTCGGGTAGGGAGCTGTAAAGTAAATGGTGTGGGCCAGCCCATATGTAAAGGAAAATGAGCGACCAGAAGTGAACAATGGAAAGTTTATATGAATAAACCGGGCGACCGGAAACTTTAGGTACAAAATAATACATCAAGCCAAGGAATGGCGTGGTGAGGAAGAAAGCCACAGCATTGTGCCCATACCACCACTGTACCAGTGCATCCTGAACGCCCGCATAAAGGGTGTAACTTTTCAGGAAACTAACCGGAACGGCTAATGAGTTGAAAATGTGTAATACAGCAACTGTTACCCAGGTGGCAATGTAAAACCAGATGGCCACGTAAATATGACTGGTACGACGCTGCAAAATGGTGCCGAACATATTGATTCCGAAGATAACCCATACAGCGGCAATGGCAATGTCAATAGGCCATTCGAGTTCAGCATATTCTTTACCGGTGGTGAAGCCGGCCAGCAAGGTCACTGCTGCAGCCACAATGATCGACTGCCATCCCCAGAAGTGGATTTTACTGAGTGTTTCGCTGTAGATGCGGGTTTTCAGCAGTCGCTGCAACGAATAGTAAACGGCTGTGAAAATGGCATTTCCAACAAAAGCAAAAATCACCGCATTGGTGTGAACCGGACGCGTTCGGCCAAATGTAGTGAACTCGAGCCCAAAATTCATCGACGGAATAAAAATCTGCAGGGCGATCAACAAGCCTGCCACCAACCCCACAACTCCCCAGACGATGGTTGCAATCGCAAAGTTCCGGGTGATGCGGTTGTCGTACGAAAACTTTTGTAATTCCATAGAGTAGTATTTAGTTTTTATAAATTTCAAATTTTAGTTTTTGACGATGCAAGTAGAAATCGGTCGGTTAAATATCAGAATCTCCAGAACTTGCAGTGTCAACTCCCTTCCCTTTTAGGGGAAGGGTTGTGGATGGGGTTTTCGAACCCTTTTCCTCTGCCTCTTTCACAGGCAGATCGTCAAATAAAATCCGTACAGAAGGGGTATAAGTATCCTCGTATTGGCCACTCTTTACCGACCAGATAAAGGCTATCAGGAAACCTCCTGCCATGGCAATCGCCACAAAAACCAGTATAATTACAACTGACATCTTTGTATAGTTTAAATCTTTAAAACTTTCGCTCTTAAACTTACTGAAAAACTGGCAAATACAACCACCGATACCGAACTAATCGGCATCAGGATTGCTGCCACAATCGGGCTCAGGTTCCCCTGAACAGCAAAAGACAATCCAACCAGGTTGTACAGGAAGGAAATTCCGAACCCGGCAAATACAATTTTCATACTTTGACGGGTGAACCCGATAAATTTATCCAGATTGGCAAATCGTTTCGAATCCAGAATGGCATCACAGGCTGGCGAAAAGTTGAACACATTGTCGGCAATTACAATGCCTACATTGCTTTCGTTCAGCGCCCCGGCATCGTTCAGCCCATCGCCAATCATCAGCACTTTTTTTCCTCTTTTCTGCAGACTGCGCACGTATTCCAGCTTATCAGTAGGCGACTGGTTAAAATGCAAACGTTGTTCGTCGCCGAAATAGCCGATCAGGTTTGTTCGTTCAGCTTCGTTATCGCCTGTAAGCAAGTGCAGTTCGTAGTTTTTGCCCAGTTTCCGAATCAGGTTTTGCAGTCCGTCGCGGTATTGGTTTTCAAGCTGAAAATATCCGGCAACAGAAACGTCAATGAATATCCAGACTTCAGTTTTTAAATTTTCATCGTCGGATTTTGCTCCGGTAACAAAATATTTCGAGCCCATATTGATGCGGATGCCGTTGATATTTCCTGAAAGCCCCATTGATGGTATTTCCTGAAAGTTGCTCACATCAAACAATTCGTCTCCTTCGAGCGAATTATACAGTGTTTTGCTTAATGGGTGCGACGAGTGAAAAGCCAGCGATTTGATCATCAGCTTTTGATCATCAGATAATTGGTCGCCAACGAACCTGATGCCCGACGATTGTGCATTGGTGATGGTACCGGTTTTGTCGAAAACAACCGTGTCAATTTTCTGCAAATGTTCGATTACGGCGGTGTTTTTCAGGTAAAAACCACGACGGCCAAACTGGCGCATGGTACTTCCGAAAGTAAACGGAACTGTGAGTGCCAGCGCACAGGGGCAGGCAATAATCAGTACCGAGGTAAAGGCAAATACGGCAATTTCAGGCTTATTAAAATACCAGAAGAGTCCCGATGTCAAGGCAATCAGCACCACCACAATGGTAAAATACTGACTAACCCGATTGACAATTGTATTTAGTTTATCGTTTGCGGTAAATGGATTTTCAGCCTGATTCCAGAGTTGTGTCAGGTAACTTTGCTGAACTTCTTTTTCGATGGTCAGCTCAATGGCGCTGCCAATTTGCCGACCTCCGGCAAACACAAAGTCTCCTGCACGTTTCACTACCGGCATCGATTCGCCAGTCACAAAACTGTAATCGATGTTGGCTGTTTCACTTTTCAGAACCGAATCAGCAGGGATGATTTCCTGATTTCGCACCAAAATGCGGTCGCCTGCTTTCAGGTCTTCCAGCGCAATGGTAGTCGTTCCTTCTTCCGAAATTTTAGTCACGGCAAGAGGAAAGTAAGTTTTGTAATCGCGCTCAAACGACAACGCCTGGTAAGTTTTGCCCTGGTACCATCGCCCGATGAGCATGAAAAATACCAGTCCGGTAAGCGAATCGATGTACCCAATGCCTCGCCCCGAAAGGATTTCGGCCAGACTTTGTGTGAAAAGCGTAATCAATCCCAGCGCAATAGGCAAGTCAATGCTGATCATTTTCTTCATCAGGCTTTTCCATGCGGTCAGAAAATAATCGCTGGCCGAGAATGTGAGCACTGGTATTGCCAGCAGCACGCTGAGCCAGCCAAACAGGCTTTTCATGTCGGCATCCAAAAACTGGTGGCCCGGCAGGTATTGCGGAAAATGGTAAATCATCGCATTCATAAAGCTGAATGCGGCTACCCCAATTTTGATGAACAATCGTTTTTCAGCCATGTCACCCGATGGCTTTTCAATATTATGCTGGTTGATTTCAGGAATATAATGAATGCTGACAAGCAATTCGACCAACTGTCGAAGCGTTATTTCGCTGTCTTTAAAAGTGATATTGATTTCTTTCTTCGGAAAATTGACGAACGACTGGATGATTCCGGCGTTCAGCTGATGCAGGTTTTCGAGCAGCCAGATGCACGAGGCACAATGGATGGTTGGAATGAAAAAACTGACCTTGGAAATGCCGCCTTCAGAAAAAGTAAGGATTTGCGATTTGAATTTGTCTAGATCAAGGAAAGCATAGGTTTCGCTTGCAGGACGCTTTTCGTCGTCGATGCGAATGCCCGGCATGGGCTCGATCTGGTAATATTGTTTAAGTTGACTGGCGTTAAGGATCTGGAAAACAGTGGAACAGCCTGAACAGCAGAACGGATTTTCTCCGAAGATAACTGGAGACTTTCCGCATGAATTCCCGCAATGGACGCATTTCAAATCTTCACTCATGAGTTCAGGGCTGGCAGTTGAATTTTCCGATAAATAAGGATTGAAACCGGAATTTGTTCATGTAAAAGATAGGAAAAATAAAGATTTATTGAAGTTAATAAAGGATAGCTCGCGGCTTTGTGATTCATTTTAGAAGGTGATAATAATATTAGGTTTAGAAAATGAAAGTTTTTGTCTATTTCCCTGAAAACCTAATGCAGGATAAGTAGATACTATTTTATGTACTTGTTCTTTGATTAAATTACTGTTTTTTCGTAACTTATATCTGCGATTCAAAATGATGAAGTTATGAAAAGAATGACTTTTTTAAATCTGAATTTAAAATGTTTTTTAGCTGTTTCTGTTGTATGTTTATTTTCACAAAACGTAATTTTGGCTCAAAAATCGGAGATATTCTCTGTAGGAGGAATTAAGGCTAAAGCAGGAGAAAAAGTGTCTGGTAAATTATTCATTGAAACTGGAATTAACAACGACACAATTTTTATTCCTATTACCATAATCAATGGGGTCAATTCAGGACCTGTACTGACACTTCATGCGGGGGTGCATGGCACAGAATACGTGCCAGTTATAACATTGCAAAAGTTAGCACGGGAAATTAGCCCGCAGGACGTTAAAGGAACTCTAATCATGGTTCATATTGCAAATACTCCGGCATTTAACGCACGAGCTGTATATAAAAGTCCAATCGACAATAAAAATTTGAACCGTATTTTCCCGGGGAATAAAACCGGAACTATTTCTGAAAAAATTGCCTATACCATAACAAATGAAATATCTAGGAAAAGTGATTATTTCATTGATTTACATGGGGGTGAATTTAATGAACGACTAATAGATTACTCATACTACTATTATGGATGTGCTAACCAGGATTTATGTGAAAATTCCAAATTATTGGCGCACGCAATGGGAAATCGTTATTTAATTCCTTTTGATATTACTACAATGCCCGATTCTGTCCAATCTCAATATTCTGATGTAGAGGCTCTTCGGCAAGGTGCTGCCAGTATGATCGTTGAATGGGGAGATGAAGGTAAGGTTACAAAGGAAAAAATTGCTCAAGCCAAAAATGGAATAATCAATGTTATGCGAACACTCGGGATGCTGGAGGGTAAACCTTTTGTTAACAAACATCCGGTTTATCTTGATAATTTACAGAATATTGTGAGCAATGTAAATGGAACTCTTGGAATTCTGGTTGAAAGAGGTGAAAGGGTAACCAAAGGCGCTTTGCTGGGCTATACGAACGATTATTGGGGAAATCTTTTGGAAAAATACTATTCACCTATTTCCGGTATTGTAATTACTGTGGTTGTAGGTCCATGTATAAATAAGGGAGAAGATGTATGTATACTAGCTGAAATAAAGAAACATAAGAGATAAGTAGTCAGGTAAAATTGAACGAAATTCAATAATCTTATTTGCCTTGGTCACGAACCAGAAGCTCTGCTCAGTGTCTTTTTCCTTTCACATCCTTGTCGTAATAATCTTTGAGTATCTTCCCCATAATCTTATCTTTCTTGCGCCGCTCTTCAATCGTCGATTCAAAATGTGCCTTCTCGCGTTCCATCTTTAGGTAATTTTGGTGCGAGGCTTCGTCGATTTCGCCCTTTTCGATGGCTTCCAGAACCGCGCAGCCAATTTCGGTGGTATGCGTGCAATCCTTGAACCTGCACGACGCCGAAAGTTCGTGAATCTTGTCGAAGGTTATTTCCAATCCGCCTGTCGAATCGGCAATACCCACTTCGCGCATTCCGGGGTTGTCGATCAGTATCCCGCCATTTTCGAGCACAATCAGCTCCCGGTGACTAGTAACGTGCTTTCCTTTGTTTGTGCTTTGACTGATGGCATCAGTTCGCATGATGTTCTTTCCTGAAAGATTGTTCAGCAGATCGGAA
>JAJZSZ010000309.1 GCA_021849365.1 Bacteroidota bacterium
CAAAGGGCGCACACCGCGAACCGAAGTGATGTTTCAGGAAGGCGGAAAAGTTTACGTTTACCTCATTTATGGCATGTACTGGTTACTGAATTTGGTTACCGGCGAAGAAGGACATGCTTCTGCCGTGCTGATTCGCGGAATTGAAGGGTTCTCAGGCCCGGGTCGTTTGGGCCGTGAGTTGAAGCTCGATAAATCATTTTACGGGGAAGATCTTATAAATTCAACCCGCCTTTGGGTAGAAGATGCAGAACCTATTGCTGAATTCAAAACTTCGAAACGAATTGGGATTGGCTATGCCGGAGAATGGGCCGACAAATTGTGGCGGTTCTACCTTTAGGTATTAAAAGGCTTTCAGCAGGAAATCCGAATTCATCAGCAGGAAAAACCCATAGCCATACGAAAAATCACCGGTTGAAGTATCGCGGAAAGCCTCTACCTGAAAGGCCACACGGGCATCTTTTGCAATATTTTTTTGCCAGAAATATTTAGCTGAAATCATCGATCGGTCGGGTTGGGTATAGGTTGGATCGCTGTCGGAAACCGATTGGTAAAGCAGCCTTCCTTTGGGGGCAATAAACTGAAATGCATTCCAGTAACTGAGCGATATCTTCGAGTTTTTGGTATGCGCGCTGGCTTCGAGTAAATAAGCATGTCCTTTTTCAAACGGCAAAGTGTTCGAATCGCTGGTTATAGCTTTGTAGCCCAGCCAGTATGCATTCAGATTTACAGTTTTCACTGTTGTTCCGGTATTCATCTCAATTTCCCATCCGGCAAGTGCATTGGTATGCGTTTGTACCCGTGGGCGTTCTCCATTCGGATTGATATTTATTTCGCCCCCTTTGTGGTAAAACAACAGGTTCACGGGGAATTTAACCGTCAGCACCGAATTCTCAAACAGTTTGCCGTCAGCGGTCAGTCCGTAAGTAAAATGCTCCTGATAAGGATCGTTTTTCTCGATAAACTGCTCCCAGCTAATCCACGTTTGCGCTTTCAGGTTTGCGCCCGAATACATGAACTGAAGTCCGGCTTCGGGCTTGTCGGTATACATGCGCTCGGGCTCCCAAAGTTGTTCAAATAAACCGTGCTGATTGTTCTGATCGAGATTTCCGGTAACTACCGAAAACCGCTCGTTGAACCGATATCTGGCCGAAAACCATGGAACAGCATTGACCAACCGATCTTTCCCGTTGTATTTAATAAGGTGTGCACCGGCTTCCACATACAGGCCGTCAACCGGCGAGTAACTTAGTTTTGGGCGGACCATCGCGCCGGTCAGCGTATAACCATCGACAAATTTTCCAAGAAATTCGTTGTTCTGGAAGAATCCCAGACTTTCGAACCGGAAATTCAATTCTCCTTTTTTGGTGTCATCCAGATTTTTGTACATCGAAGCAAAACTCTGAAATTCCTGAGCTCCGACTGTTGAAATTGCCAGGCAGAGCAGCACCCAAAGAAGGATTTTGTTTGTCATAGACTTCGGTTAACTGTTGTTTGATTTCTTCGGAAGAATAAATTTATCATACAAAAATAAGAGAACTACAGCACCTATTGCTATTGAACTGAAAAGAATCCAGATAGTTTGTGGATGATAGTTATTCCAAAGCAGTTGTGTTACCTGATCCTGCGTCATGTTCATCTGGCGGGCAGCTTCGTTGAAATAGTCGGTTTTGGTAAAGTTTTCGCCAATTTCAGGAACGGTGAGCCCCCGCTTAATTACTTCTTCTTTCAGGAGATAAAGTTTGTCGGCCACTTTTTCGTAAGGTGCTCCGGAAAGGAATCCGGCAATTTGGTGACCCAACGCGATGGCCAGATACGACGACCCCATATACAACGCTTTTTTATCGGCAGGAGCAATGTTTCCAACGTATTCGGTGAATTTGGGTGAACTGCTCATTTCACCCAGCCCAAAAATAAGCATACCGAACAAAATGATCCAGCCACTTTGGTATCCAAACATCAGGTAAAGCCCGATGGATAGGACAAAAATACCGCCCATCATAGCATTCAGCGGTTTAAAGCGCATAACGAAGGCCGAAACCATTATTTGAAAAACGATAATGTAAAACGAGTCCATGCTGCTGATAGTCACTGCCGAAATTGTTCCTGAAGGCGTTCCGATAAGGTTGGCCAGCGAAGGAAAAACAGAGTGAATGCCATTGTAAATGGTGGCCGTGTTTACCCAATCTTCAATAAAAATCGGGAAGGTATAATACAATTGGTTAAAAGCGGCCCAGAATATCGACATAATCAACAGGAACATGGTATAGCGCCAGTTGATCAGCATGGTGAATATATTCTTGAAAGGCTGCACAATGGATTGAAGCAGAGGCGTTGACACTTTCTCCTGTTTCAGGTCTCTGTAGAAAAGTAGTGTTATCAGGAAATTAATTGCGATAGCCGCTATCGAAAGCATAAACACCAGGTTCCAGCCTTTGCCCAGCACAATTCCGGCAACAAATGGCCCGATGAAACCGCCGATGTTCACCATCATGTAGAAAATCCCGAACCCAATGGATGCTGTTTCTGAGTTGGTTGTTTTCGATATGGTTGCCGAAATGATTGGCTTAAAGAATGCACCGCCCACGCAAATCCAGATAAAAGAGATGAAAACCATCTCGAAGCTGTTGAAATGCTGGATCATGTAAAACCCGGAGGCATATATGAGGAATGCCAATAACAAAACTTTCTTGTAACCGATTTTATCAGCAATGGCGCCGGTTAGGATAGGAAGGAAATACAATAGCATTGAGCCGGTTCCCATAATGGTTCCCTTTTCGACTGGCGAAAAACCCATTGCTCCTGTTTCTTTCGATCCGACGAGGAAAAGGCCAAAGCCCATGTAAAAACCATACCATGCATAACGTTCGAATAATTCGATAAGGTTGGCAATCCAGAACAGGCGGGGGTATTTCTTAAAAATCTGAAGTTTCGACATGTAACAGCGGTTAAAAATTTAGCGCGAAAAGTAGTAAAATTTCGGGTTGTAATTATTGCAGGGTTGTCATTGTAGTGATGAACCCATTTGTAACTAGAACGGGATAGACCACAACAGATAATTCTGCTCTTTATCCTGAAACCTGTACGTTGAATCCCATTTCTTTTATTCGTTCAGCAATCTGTTGCAATTCCCCAAGTTTTACTTTTTCGAGTCCAGTAGCCGGCGTGTCGCGGTCGATGGTGTAAATCATTACCTGCGATGGTTTGATTTCCTTTACCAACTCAAGCCATGCCGACAATTCGGATTCGGTGGTGTTATCGATTACTTCACCTTTGTGGTTTCCCCGAAGAAATAAAGTTTGGATAATCACCTTCCCGTCGAAAGCCTTCAGATTTTCGACTACGTCACTTAGTCTGAAACGGCTTGTCGGGCAATCAATTTTCCGGACGGTTTCTTCAAACGCCGAGTCAAGTTTCTGGATATTGTCTTCCACTTTCAGCAATGCCCTGACAACTGCCGGTTTGTGCAGCATGGTGGCGTTCGACAATACGGCAATCCGTGCTTTCGGAGTCAGTTTATTGCGGAGTTCGATCGTGTCGTCAATAATTACTTCAAATTCAGGATGTAAGGTTGGTTCACCGTTGCCGGCAAACGTAATTACATCGGGCAATTCGTTGTTTTCGACCATTTCGATGAGTTTCTCCTCCATTTTTTGCTTCACCATTTCGCGTGTTGGAAGAACAGCTTTTTGTTCCCGCATTTTAGGGGTCCAGCCACACTCGCAGTAAATACAGTCGAACGAGCATACTTTGCTGTCGGTTGGCATCAGGTTTACTCCCAGCGAAATGCCCAGCCGACGGCTTTTAACCGGGCCAAATATGATTTGATCGAAAAGGAATGTTGACATCTGATTTCAGGTAAAAAGTGAAAGGGCAAAAGTATAAAGTAAAAAAGGAATCGAAGCAGTGTGAATACAAAAGAAATAGGTATTGTTATGCTTTTTGCCCCAAGCCCCAAGCCCTATACTCCACGCCTAAAGTATCTTTTTCAATCGGCTTTTGGATGTAAAGTGCAGGCCGGGCAGATCAGAGCCAATCAACAGAAAAATTCCTGCAGTAGATTCTTTTCTGAATTCAGGCTGTAAAATCGTGATTATGGCGTTCCATATTTCAGGTATTTGCATCTCGGGGAATTGAATCTGGTATTGTTTGGCCAGCTCAACCAAATCGTGAAGCGAGAGGTGATCTTTCCCAGAAATAGTCGGGCTGATAAATGCCTGGCTTGCCGAATTTATCCGGGTGAAAGTTTGTCCAGCGATTAATATTCCGTTGTGAAAAGTGAGTTGGGCAATTTCATCCAAATCGCCATTGGTGTCAATAAAATCCAGAGCCACACCATTATCTTCAGCCAGTAATATTCCGTTTTTCAGGAGTTTACCGGTTTCCGAAATGAGGTAATTGGCGGCCAGTTTTTTCATTTTTGTTCGGCGTCGAGTTTCTCTTTTGGCTTAAACTGAAGCTCCGATTCTTTCAGCTGATTCATGATTTCTTCGTGCATTTTCTCATAATCCTTCGGAAAGCTGGAATAGTAGATGAGCGAGCGAATAAATACAGTGTCCGGTTCGTTATATTTCTTTAATACTGAAAAATAAAGGTCAGTCTGCGTGATTTTTCGGATGGTTGTGTCCTTATGTTGCGAAAGTTCGATTCCCTGGACAAGGTAAATGTCGACCATCATTTTCACGAATTTATCCTTTTTGATGAGCTTTTCAGGCTTGGGAATGGAGGTATTGTAACAGGACGAAAGCCCTGACAACAAGATTACAAACAGCACGATTCCAATGAAATGTTTCATTTTTATTCTCTTATTTTCAGCCTCAAATTTAATCCGAATAATTTACAAATCGGAGGGTCATCAAAACTTCCGAATTAATTAACTTTTAGAATACACAGTCCGGCGGTTTTCTTAGTATCATTGCAACTGTGTTGTTGGTTTCCGTTTGCGCGGAACGAAGAGGGAATCCTGTTCAAATCAGGAGCTGTCCCCGCAGCTGTAATCCTTTATCCGTAAGGAGGTTTTGCCGAAAATAACCACTGTCTCAAATTTTCGGGGATGGGAAGGTTGGCAAAGACCGGGAGAGCCAGAAGACCTGCCAGCAACGAGAAGCTTTCGGGGTAAGAGCCAAAATCCCTGGCTTCACTGGTTTCGCCTCTGCCAGGTTTGAAACCGTGTAACTGTTATAAAAGCTGATGGTCAGGGGCCTCAGCTTTTTTTCTGAAATACCTGCCTGAAAAATCCTTCCACGCGGTCGAACTGTAAAATCTCGATTTTGAATTTCTGAAGGTTGATTCCTTTTCCGGCTTTAGGAATAAAAATCGCATCAAAGCCCAGTTTCTCGGCTTCGGCAATGCGTTGTTCCAGGCGGTTTACCGAGCGTATTTCTCCTGAAAGCCCAATTTCTCCGGCAAAACATACATTCTTCTTTATTGGCAAATCGAAGTTCGACGACAGGATGGCAGTAATTACAGTCAGGTCGATGGCTGGATCGTCAACTTTTATTCCTCCGGCAATATTCAGGAAAACATCTTTGGTGGCCAGCTTAAAGCCACATCGTTTTTCGAGT
>JAJZSZ010000310.1 GCA_021849365.1 Bacteroidota bacterium
CCGACTCCCAGCGAATTCCTCCATAAGCGCTGGTCATATTACTTACAGGCGCACCAGCCATTGCAGCTGCAAACATATTGGTTTGGGTTATTAACCATGCCGTTTGATAACCGCCCCAGCTTTGCCCCTGAATCCCGATTTTTTTACGGTCGATGAACGGAAACATGTTGCTCACAAACTGGGTTCCGCTTACCACTGCATCAAAAGCCGATTGTCCCGGATAGCCTTCCTGGTAAGTAATATCCGGAACAAAAACAATGTAATCGTTGCTGGTATAATAAGTTCGGTTAACCGTTGACCGTGTTGGTGCCGGGATTGTGTATGTGTGCAGATTGTCGGCATTACGCTCGTAAAAATAAACGATCATCGGGTATTTTCTTTCCGGATCGATGGTCTCAGGGAAATAGAGCAGGCCTTCAAGTTCTTTCCCGGAGAAGGAAGTCCAGTGAACCAACCTTACGCCCGGCCATACGAACTGATTTTGCTGTGGATTGGTATCCGAAAGTTTGTGAGGTCGTTCGAAAGATGATGGCCCTGCCCAAACAGCCGGTGATTCCTTTACATTTTCACGTGTCCAGATCAGTACATCGGCATTGCGGGCTTTTTGAAGGTTCTCGAACCTGTAATCTTCCATGAGGAGCAGCCTTGGTTCGGAGTAGTTTCTGAAATCTGCCTGAAAGTATCCGTTCGATTTGTTCTTTTCGTCGAATGCGCTTACGATAACAGGTTTACCGGTGTCGATGAAATCTTCTTCCGGATCGAGTTTCTGATACCTGAAGCGCAGGGTGTTTTTTCGTCCGTAGCTATGTGTAGCGCTTACCGGAACTTTGTTTCCTTCCAGATCGACACGCCAGATATCGTATCTGTCGTATATGAAAACATATTTACCATTCTCGGCCCAGCCGGCAATTCCGTAAGGCGCTGGTTCTCCGGGCATATCCCAGCGTTCATCGAAAAACGGAACATTAATTTGCCTGGTAAGTCGTTTGACTTCAGATGAATTGATGTTGGTTGACCGGGAATAGTAGCAGGAATCAGCCGGGTTGTACCAAATCACAAAATTTCCACCGGGCGACAGCGCAGCCAGCGATTTTTTCTGAACAATCAGCCGCTTGACGCCGGTTTCCACTTCAATAAGATAATAGTCGGCTTCGCCTCGTCCGGTCCACGATGATTCCAGTTTGTATCGCATTTTATCAATCCCTAATGCCATATTCCCGTTTCCTTTCTGGATTGTTTTTACTTCTCTCATTTCGGGGTCGGCCAATTGTACTACTTTTTCTTTTTCGATGAGGTAAACTGCCAAATAACTGCGTTTTTTCTCTTTCTCGAGGTTTATTTTTTGTTCGGGCTGCAGTTCACTGTCTTTCCATGTCCAGATATCCAGCATGGGTTCTTCATCGTCGAGCAGCGTGTCTTTGGGTTCAGTTTGCGGAATTCGGTTCGTACCAAAGTAAAGTTTTGTCCCATTGTCGGAGAACGATAAATCGCCATACTCGCTTGGCGACCAGCCAATAGGCAGGCCATTTTGTTCAGGCATTACAGCTACCTTTGGTTCACCACCGGTAAGCGTTCCGTAATAAAGGCCATATGTTTTTACTTTCGAAGTATCAGCAGAGAAAACAAAACCCAAACGCCCGCCTTGCTGATCGGCAGCTATTTTTTTTGCGGTACCCATGCGATCGAAAACAACATTAATTTTACGGGTTG
Source organism: Bacteroidota bacterium (assembly GCA_021849365.1). Taxonomy (GTDB): domain Bacteria; phylum Bacteroidota; class Bacteroidia; order Bacteroidales; family Prolixibacteraceae; genus Aquipluma. Next base: position 1,711 of record JAJZSZ010000310.1, read on the forward strand.
CGGTGTCGAAAACAACTACTTCGGCACGGTCAACCGAATCCTTTGTTTGCCTGATAAAAGTAATATTGCGGCCAAGCGGAGCATAAAAGTATTCGGTCACGTTATCGAAACAAATGGTATCGCCTGTAGCCGCATGAAACAATACCAGTTTGCTTTTTTGGTCCGATGCGTCATCATTTTTTTTTGTCTTCGTGTCGTCGTCTTTCGCCTGTTTCTTTTTTGCCTTTTTCGTGTCGGAGAGGAAAGCTACCCACTGCGCATTTTCTTTCGGAAGTGAAAATTGTTTCAGGTTGGGAAATTTATAGGCCTTTCGGTGCTTGAAGACAAAGATTCCAATGCTGTCCTTGGGCATTTGGTCCTTCTTAAGCTTTTTCTTTTTGGCGTTTCGGATTGAATCGGCTGGTTGCTTTATTTTATAAACAATATAGTCTGACTCAGGAGAAAAACTGGCCGCATAACCACGTGGTACAAGTTCCTCCTTTTTACCATCGGTAGGCTTTAGCACCAGATTGCCATCACCTTTTTGTGGATTTATTTCGAATGCCGAGTATTTGCCATCGCTTGAAAGGATTGGATTATTCAGTACTTTCCAGTTGGCAAAATCGCTTGTGGTGAGTGGTTTTTTAATGTCTGTCTGGGCATTCAGAATTGGCAAAAAGCAAAGTGCAAAAATCAAAAGTAAAAAGCAGGTCCGTTTCATATTGGCACGTGGTTGTTTGTTTTCAAATATAGTGTTTTGACGCCAAAACAATGTTTGTATAACACTAAACAGTCGAAACGGGTTTTACCATTAAGCGAAGGCGAAGATTTGGCAGGATGTGGTGAATTTTTATTACAGGAAGGTCTTCTTGGCCACAAAAATGAAGGCGACCTTTTGGATCGCCTTCGTTTTATTGCAGGTGTTATTTTATTTCTTTTGGGGCAGACGAAAATCAATTGGAAGAGTATAAAGAACTTCCACTGTTTCACCATTTTGCTTCCCGGGATTCCATTTTGGCATCGAGGTAACAATCCTTGCAGCTTCCTTATCCAACAGTTGATCAACGCTTTTTGCAACTTTAACATCAGAGACTGCACCGTTTTTCGTGACCATAAAGTTCACATATACTTTCCCTTCAAGGCCTTTTTCAAGAGCAGCTTTGGGGTATTGCAAATTTACTCTTACGAATTCCTTTAAAGCTGCTAGTCCTCCCGGAAACTCAGGCATTTGCTCAACAACCATAAAAACTTCACCTTGCTTCTTCAATGCAATTTCAAGCACACCATCTTCCCCTTTCGATCCATACTTTTTAGTTGCCATTTCTCCTTTTAAAACATTGATCGATTGAATGGTTTCAGGATCAAAATCTTCAACTTTTTTGGATGAAATAACCCCATCGACAACAATTAGTGGAGTTCCTGCAGTTCCGGTACTTCGAATTTTTACTCCTGAATTTTTGTTTTCGGCTGTGTTTTGATTATTTGCAAAACCAGCAACTGTTATCGCCGAATTTTTGTCCGCATTATCCTTATCTTTCTTCAATTTAATTAAAACAACGCCATTTTTCCCTTTGTCGCCGTAGAGTCTTGTTGCAGATTCGTCCTTCAAAACATCGATCGATTCAATAGTTTCAGGCTTTATATCAGAAGTTTCAGTAACGACAAATCCGTCAACAAGATAAAGTGGTTTGTTTTTGGTAGTTATTTCTACCACACCGTTTTTGCCCTGTGCACCATATTTTTCAATGGCTTTTTCATCTTTCCAAACACTCATCGATTTAATGGTCTTGGGATCTATGTCTTCCAGATTTTTATTTTCGTCAATAATTCCATCAATTACCACTAACGGTTGTTTCCCGTCCTTACTTTTGATATTTAAAGACTGAGGTTCATTTAAAATTATATCTCCATCTTTTTGCTCCACTTCTTTGGCTGAGAATTCAATTGTCGGGGATTTCTTTAAGGTGATAAGAACCACTCCGTTTTTCCCTTTTTCTCCATATTTATCGGTGAATTCCTTTTTTCGGAGAACGCTGACGCTTTCAATTTGATCAGGTTTAATCTTCTTCAAATCTTCTTCAGAAGTTTCTTTCCCATCAACAAAAGTGAGAACAGAACCATCAACTCTAAAAATTTCGGAATCAGAAGTGGAGTTTCCAACTGCTTCAATTCCAATAATTTTTCTTTTTAAGGTAATGTTCATTTCTTTTGAAAGTTCAGGAGAAAGCTTAACTGTTTCATACCCAACATACGATACAAACAGAGGTGAATCTCCAGTCGTTTTAAGTTCAAAATTTCCAGAGGCATCGCTCACCGTTCCAATGGTTGTTCCTGAAACAACAATCGTTGCATTTTTCAGTGGTTCACCCTTTTCGTCAACAATTTTTCCTTTTACAATTTTTTCCTGACTACTATTGGCCTGAATAGAGTCGTTGGCTGATTGGCTTTGAGGCTGATTTATTTCTTGTTCCGGATTAACCTGAACGAACTTATATTCAGGCGCGGCAAAAGCATAGAAAACTCCTGCGATTAAAGGCAGTACCAGTAAAAGTTTAAGTTTTCTGAAAGGTGAATATGTTATCTGTTTCATCATGTTAAATCTCTTTTTATTGATTGAATAGTTGAACGAATTGGCCAGCGAAATCACTGGCTCTCCGAACATTTGATTGAGTAATGCTGCACGGTAAATGGCCGGGTTGGACGAGCGTCGTATGGCATGCTCATCGGCAAGGAATTCGTGGTTTTGACGAATGAACCTTCCATAAATCCAGACCATCGGGTTAAACCATTGAATCGTGCAGAGGATTTCAAACAAAAGTAAATCAATCCAGTGCCGTTGACGGATATGCTCCTGCTCGTGGTTCACGATCTCGTTAATTTCGTGCTCATGCGTTGAAGGATTGACAAACACAAACGAGAAAAATGAAAACGAAGCCGGGTATCGGTCACTGCGGATCAGTTTTACCGAGTTGAAATGCAGAGTTTCTGATTTTCGGATGAGTTGCCAAACCGATGTGGTTTGTTTAATCAGCCTGTAAATCAGGTATAATGCTCCCAAAATATAAATATACAACAACAAATCTTTGGCCTGAAAGGCCTCTTTAGCAACACTAATTGCTTGAACCTGTGGTTCATCAACATTCACCGTTGGCATCATTGGGAATATAACCGTGTAATGCCAGGTAAAAAATGGAAAAATAATGGATGCCAAAATTCCTGCAATCAGGAAAATGCGGTTAAGTATGAAAAAACGTTCGTTTCGAAGAAACAGGAAGTAAACAGCGGCAAATCCGGTCAACCAGACCGACGATTTAAACAGGTAAAGTGCAAAATCTTCCATGATGCTGAATTTTTATTCTTTCGAAAGTTCACGTTTTGTTTCTTCCATCAGTTGTTCCAGATCCTGAATACTCAGGTCTTTTTCGCGGGCAAAAAACGATGCCATTGCCGGGAATGAATTGTTGAAATAACTTTTCATTAGGCCAAAAAGCTGAGTCCGGGAGTATTCTTCCTTCGAAATTAAGGGATAATACACATGCACATTGCCGTAGGTGCGGTGCGAAACGAATTCCTTTTTCTCCAGAATCCGCAAAACGGTTGAAACCGTGTTACGCACAGGTTTAGGGTCGTCGAACCGGTCGCGAATATCTTTCACCAAGCCTTCGCCCAACTCCCAAAGGTGTTGCATTACTTGTTCTTCAGCTTTTGTCAGTTGCATATCTGTCAGTTTTTAATTTGTCAATCCTTCGAAACAAACATACGACTATAAAATTAGTCAAACAAATGTTTTTAGTTAAAATTGACTAAAAATATAGTCGTATTAAGAATGCCACAGATTCGCATGGATTAATTTTAGATTTTAAATGGTTG
>JAJZSZ010000015.1 GCA_021849365.1 Bacteroidota bacterium
AATTTTCAAAGGATATCCGTTGCGACCGGCATCACGGCCATTAGGTGTTGTAGCAGTCACTTGGCCGAGTAAGGTCGTGGGGGCCATCTGTCCTCCGGTCATTCCGTAGATTCCGTTGTTTACGAATATCACTACCATATTTTCGCCGCGGTTACAGGCGTGCATAATTTCAGCAGTACCAATCGATGCCAAATCGCCATCGCCCTGGTAAGTAAATACAACTTTGTCGGGATTGGTACGAGCAATTCCGGTAGCTACAGCCGGAGCTCTTCCGTGAGCTGCTTCCTGCCAATCAATATCAATGTAGTTATAAGCAAAAACGGCACATCCTACAGGCGAAACTCCAATTGTTTTATCCTGAATATTCAGTTCTTCAATTACTTCGGCCAACAATTTGTGAACTACTCCGTGACTACAGCCGGGGCAATAGTGCATGGTGTTTTCAGTCAGTAATTTTGGTTTTTCGTAAACCAGGTTATTTGGATTAATGATATCTGCCAATTCCATAAATTATCCTCCTATCAGTTTTTGTTCAAGGGCCTCCACCACTTCTCCGGGGCTCGGAACGATTCCGCCCAGACGGCCAAAATATTTTACAGGAATATTACATCCGGCGGCCAGTTGAACGTCTTCAATCATTTGTCCGGCATTCATTTCAACTACCAGCATTCCTTTTACCTTTTTTGCAAGTGCTGCAACCGGTTTTTTAGGGAATGGGAATAGGGTTATAGGGCGAAGAAGACCAACTTTTATGCCTTTTGCTCGTGCAACATCAACTGCTTTTTGACAGATCCGGGCCGATGAACCAAAGGCTACAATCAGGTATTCAGCATCCTCACACTGAATTTCTTCATACAGCACTTCCTCTTCTTCCATTTTTGCATATTTTTCCTGAAAGCGGATGTTGTTTTTTTCCATTCTTCCGGAGTCCATTTCAAGAGATGTGATGATATTCCGCTGGCGGTTGGCTTTGCGGCCGTTGGTCACCCACGAACCATATTTCTCATCGATTTCCTCGTCGGTCATACGTGGAATATAATCGGCCAGAACTACTTTTTCCATCATTTGCCCAATTACTCCGTCGGTCAGAATCATGGCCGGATTGCGGTATTTAAAGGCCAGTTTAAAACCAAGCTCAACGAAGTCGTTCATTTCCTGAACCGATGATGGAGCCAGAACTATCAGGCGATAGTCGCCATGTCCACCCCCTTTTGTCGATTGAAAATAGTCGGCTTGCGAAGGTTGGATAGTTCCCAGACCGGGACCTCCACGTTGTACATTAACGATAACGCAGGGCAATTCAGCCCCTGCAATGTATGAAATTCCTTCAGCCATTAAGCTAATGCCCGGGCTTGAAGAAGAAGTGATCACTTTTTTCCCTGATGCCGCTGCTCCATAAATCATATGGATCGAGGCAATTTCGCTTTCAGCCTGAAGTACAACCATACCAGTTTCGTTCCAGGGTTCGCGTTCCATAAGGGTTTCCATTATTTCCGACTGGGGAGTGATGGGGTATCCGAAATAGCCGTCGCATCCACAGCGAATTGCTGCTTCAGCAATAACCTCATTTCCCTTCATTAATCTTAATTCACCCATATTCTTTTATTTACGATTTAATTATTTACGATTTACGATTTTGACAGGGTCAATTGTAAATGGTCTAATTGTAAATTGATTTTATAGTTTTACCCGGTAAACGGTTATGCAGGTGTCGGGACAAACTGTTGCACAATTTGAACAACCAATGCATGCTTCAGGATTTTTCATGAACGAATAATGGTATCCGCGGCTGTTTACCTGCTTGTTTTGTCCCAGAACATCCTGGGGACAAGCAACAACACAGAGTCCACATCCTTTACATTCCTCGTTGTCAACCACTACTGCTCCAATAACTTTTGCCATGATCTGTCTGTATTTATGTTATTGTAATTGCTGGAACTGAGCCAGTTGTTACAAAACTAGTTTTTACTGATTCTTCAGTATGCAACAAATGTTGCGAAATCAAATCTTATGTAGCACCCTCGTGAAAATATTCCGATGAATTCCCAGGTACGATGCTATATGCTGTCGCTGAACTCTGGAAACCAGGTCACTATTTTCAGCAACAAATTTTTTTACGCGCTGTAATGCTGTCAGCGACTGAAATGAATAAACTCTTTTTAAGGCCTGAATATAGCTTTCTTCAGCAATAACCCTCACCATATGTTCTAACTGAGGGCTTTGCGATGTTAACGAATCGTATTCGGCTTTGGTAATGTATATGAGCGACGAATCTTCGTATGCGCGGATTGATTCGGTTGATTTTCTCCCGAAAATAAAACTTTCGTGGCTGGTAATTACAGCGTGGTTAGGCGGATAGAAAAAGTTCGAAATCCATTCCTGTCCGGTTTCTGAAACGTAGGTTGAATAAAGCAATCCATCGAGAACGATTCCCAGTTTTTGTGATTGATCGCCGTAATCAAGAAATGCTTCTCCTTTCTTGAGGCTTACCGGGCATTTCTTTACAAAGAATTCCTTTAGCTGCGCAAGCGTTTCGGTATATTCTGTAAATAGATGATTTATTCCGGTATTCATTTCTTATCTGAAAGTTTCGTTAAAAAGTTTAAGCCGGCTTTCCAGGTCACCAAATTGATCCCGTTTTACGTGCGATACACAAGCACGAAGTCCTTCTTTTTCGCTGCCTGTATTTCGTAAGGTTATGGCGCTGATTCCAAAATATAAGAGATTCTGGAGAAGTTCACCTCCAGTCATTCCCTGGTAACCAATAGTGAAATAAAATCCATCGGCAATGGGTTCGTCTCCATCTTTTTCATAAACAACATGAAACCCGTTTTCAAGGAACAAGTCTTTCATTATTTTGGCTTTCCGTCCATATTCCTTCACATCTTCAATAAAATTGAACTGTCCATCGTTGGCAGCTTTAAACATGGCGGCCAAAGCATGCTGTACAGAGTGAGCAATTCCTGATGAAAGGGCATAAAGTACCTGCATAACAATGGTAAAACCGAAAGGTTTGCTACCAAAACGTACTGCAAGGTTGTCGTATTGTCTTTTCCACAAGGCATTCGATATGGCCATAATGGCTCCGCGCTGCCCGGCATATGAGAATATTTTCGAAGACGATATAAACAAAACGTAATTATCAGTGTACTTGGCTACCGTTGGCTGATAAGGTGGTTTCCCTGGCGTATATAAGTCTTTCCTGAAATCCATTCCAAAATAGGCCAGGTCTTCCATAACGATTACATCGTATTTGGTGGCCAGTTCCCCAATAATCTGAAGCTCTTCTTCTGTCATACAAATCCAGCTTGGATTGTTTGGGTTCGAATAAACAATGGAATTGATATTTCCCTGAGACAAATACGATTCAAGTTTCTCACGAAGCTTTTCGCCACGGAAATCAAATACATCGAAAGTGGCATATTTGTGACCCATTACCGTCATTTGCTGCTTCTGCACCGGGAATCCAGGATCGATAAATAAGGTCGTATCTTTTTGTTTGTCAACGTTTCCGGCCACAAGAAGTGCAGCAAAGGTGCCCTGCATCGAACCGCATGTCGGAATGCAGCTTGCCGCATCAACATCAACATTCATAAACAGCTTGATAAAACGAGATGCCTCGTATTTGAGTGGCTTGATACCATCCATCATCGGATAAATGGAAGCAACACCCGACTCGAGTGCTTTAATCTCGGCTTCAACACCAACTTTTGCCGGAGGTAATCCCGGAACGCCCATTTCCATTCGGATAAACTTTGTTTTGCTTTCCTCTTCGATGAAATTAATCAAGGCAACAATTTCACGAATGGAAGCTTTTCCAAGATCTTTTATCTGAAGCTGGTCGATATATTTTTTTACAATTTCCTGTGGTATTGGTGTATTGTTCATCTACGAATGCTGGAATTTTGGAGTAAAAATAAGTAAAGAATCTGCTATAAATCAAATAGAATCAAGGTATTGCAAAACAGGTTTCGTAATTCGGAAATACAATTGGTTCCCAAATTTTAAATTGAAAGCAGGCAATACTCAAAGCTTTTGATTTGACACAAAACAGGGTTAAATAATGAACCTGTATTTTATCATGTTTTCCGGATTTCTATAATCCGAAGGCGGGTTTTATGCTTTTTACCCAGTTGGCAACGCGCTCATCAGTTAGTTCAGGCTCGAAATCTTCGTCGATGGGGAGACCGATGAATTTTCCGTCGATAATCGCTTCCGATTCGTCGAACTCGTATCCGGAAGGATCGATCTGACCGACAATGGTTGCTCCTTTTTTCATAAGCTCTTTAGCTAGGATTCCTATAGCATTGACGAAATAACTCGAATAGGTTACATGGTCGCCCAGCCCGAAAATGGCTACAGTTTTTCCGGAAAAATCAACTTTGCTGATGTTCGGGAAGAATTTACTCCAATCAGTATTTGAATAGTTTGAATCCCAGGTCTCTTTACCTACAGTTGAGATACCGAAAATGATCAGGTTATATTTTTCAAGATCAGCGGCACTGGCTTCGTTTACCGCAACCAACTCTACCTCTTGCTCGCCAAAAGCTGCTTTTACTTTTTCAGCAACACGGTGAACTGAACCCTTTAACGGGCCGAAAAATAATCCAATTTTACTCATAACCTATATTTTATTGATTGTGAATTGCTAAATCGCCCCGAACATACTCTCCTAAAATAGACAGGCTCGACACATTTTTAAGTATAACGTGGATGGCATGTTCATAGTTCTGAAGTTCGTCCCATTCGATATCTACATGAAACGAATATTCGTTGGGTTTACCGATAATTGGAACCGACTGTATTTTGGTCAGGTTAATTTTGTTCTCAGCAAAAATGTTAAGCACTTTGGCCAGCGAACCGTAGAAATGGCCTACCTCAAAGCAAAGCGATGCTTTATTGGTTCCTTCGGCCGGATTTCCATGTTTGGCCAGGATCAGGAAGCGGGTGTAGTTTTTCTTATTCGATTCAACGCCTTTATCCAGAACTTCGAGGCCATAAAGATTTGCTGAACGCAGGTTGCTGATGGCAGCTGCATTTTTAATTTTTTCGTCAGCAATCAGTTTAGCAACCTTGGCATTGTCGCCCAATTCCCGGCGTTCGGCATTCGGGAAATATTTCTCGAGGTACTCGGCACATTGCATAAACGATACCGGATGCGAATAAATCTCTTTGATTTCCTTTTTCTTGACTCCCGGATAAACCATAAGGTTCATCTGGATATGAATGTAAATCTCGCCAATAATTTTCAGGTGGTAATCGCGAATAAGCTGGTAATTCTGGAGGAGGCTGCCGGCAATCGAGTTTTCAATGGCCATCACAGCAATATCAACCTGGTCATTATCAATTAACTCGCATACCTGCTTGAAGGTTTTACATTCGATTACTTCGATGGGTTCTTCACCAAAATATTTGGTTGCTGCATCTTCGTGAAACGAACCTGCAATTCCCTGTATCGCAACTTTTTTCATCTTTTTGTAATGTTAAAATGTCCCGGTAATGCCGGGACATTTTAGATAAAATCGTTATTCCTTTCCGGTCTTTCCAATCACAAAGATAACAAACTAACGGCTTCCACGGTTTTAAACCGGATCAAACAATCGTTTATTTTGCTTTGTCTGGCTGATGTTCAGGAAACGTAAACTTTAAATTATATTTTATACATATCGCTGGCCTTTACCAGTTCCAGTTTATGGGCCTGAAGGACTTCGATGCATTTTTCTATGTTGTCTGGTTTCAACACAATATTGGCCGATTTATCATTCATTGAATAAGCATACAAATACTCGATAAATACACCTTCTGCTGAAAGAATATTCAGCGCACGGGCTAGAGCTCCGGGTTCGTTTGGGCTGTTCAGGCAAACCACGTCAGTTAGCCGAACCGAAAATTCGGCCTCTTTTAAAATGGACAGGGCCTTTTCAGGATCGGAAACAATCACTCGCAAAATTCCAAATTCTGATGTATCGGCAACACTAAAGGCCGACATGTTGATACCTGCACTTCCCAGTATCTGTGTAACTTCGTTTAAACGACCGGTTTTATTTTCAAGAAATACTGATAATTGTTTGATAATCATGATTGTTTCCTCCTATAGTTTACGGTTGTCTATTACTCGTTTGGCTTTCCCGGCAGTGCGTTCAATGGTCTTTGGTTCAACCAGTTTCACATCAACCGAAATGCCCAGTGTACTCTGGAGTTTGTGCGTAATTTTCTTGCGTAAAGCTTCCAGTTGCCTGATTTCGTCGGAGAAGAACTGCTCCTGAACTTCAACCATCAGTTTCATCGAATCGAGGTTGCCTTCGCGTTCAACGATGATCAGATAGTGTGGCGATGTTTCACTCATTTCGAGAAGAACAGTTTCGATCTGCGACGGGAATACGTTTACTCCGCGGATAATAAGCATATCGTCTGATCGGCCTTTACATTTTTCCATACGCACCAGTGTACGGCCGCAGGCACATTTTTCGTAATTCAGGCGGGTTAAATCGCGGGTGCGGTAACGAAGCAGTGGAATACCTTCCTTGGTTATGGTGGTGAAAACCAATTCTCCGATTTCTCCTGCCGGCAGTGGCTGAAGCGTTTCAGGATCAATTATTTCAGGAATGAAATGGTCTTCCATGATGTGCATTCCGGCCTGATGTTCGCATTCGCACGAAACTCCCGGACCCATAATTTCACTCAGCCCGTAAATATCGATGGCTTTAATGCCCAGACTGGCTTCAATTTCCTTGCGCATATTCTCGGTCCAGGGTTCAGCACCAAAAATACCAACACGGAGTTTTAAACGACTTTTGTCAATGCCTTTGGCTTTCAATTCTTCACCAAGATGCAGTGAGTACGATGGAGTACAGGCAATTACTGTTGTGCCAAAATCTTCCATCAACTGGAGCTGTTTGTCGGTATTTCCTCCTGAAATTGGGATTACTGAAGCGCCAAGATTTTCGCATCCGTAATGCAGACCGAGTCCGCCTGTGAAAAGTCCGTAACCATAAGCGACCTGAACAATATCCTCGCGGTGAACACCAGCCATACAAAGCGCACGGGTAACCATTTCAGCCCAGTTGTTCAGGTCCTTACGGGTGTAGCCAACGACGGTTGGCTTTCCGGTTGTTCCCGAAGATGCATGAATGCGAACGATTTCGCTCATTGGAACAGTGAACAGTCCGAATGGGTAATTGTCGCGCAGGTCGGTTTTCAGCGTGAATGGTAATCTTTTTAAGTCGTCAACAGATTGTATGTCGTCGGGAACCAGACCGGCTTCCTGCATTTTCTGGCGATAGCTTGGTACGTTGTGATAAATTCTCCTGACTGTTTCTTTCAGTCGTTCCGATTGAATGGCCCGCATTTCTTCGCGGCTGGCACATTCTATTTTTTCATTCCAAATCATTTTTACTGATGATTTACTATTTACTATTTCCGTATACTTTTTCGTCGGCAATAATGCTAAGCCCGGCATTTTGCAGCTTCTCCTTTGCATCAGCCACATTTTCTGGGTCGATAACAAAATAGGCCTTCTGACTGGCATGACCTGAACGTCCGTAGGCATTAATGAAATTCACTCCGGCTTTTACAATTTCTTTGAGCAGATCGTCGAGCCCGCCAGGTTTGTCAACCATTTCAATTGCCACAATTTCGCGTAAGGCAGCAGACAGGCCTTTTTCAATGAGCAGACTGTGCGCAAGTTCCGGATCAGAAACCACTAGGTTCAGGATTCCCCAACCATTGGCTGTGTGATTCAAATTCATTGTGCGAATATTGATCTTTGCTTCTTTTAGCACAGCGGTTACCCTTTCGAGGTGACCGATTTTGTTTTCCAGAAATACAGAAACCTGGTATGCCATTGGGAGTTATGAATTATGAGTTATGAATTATTATTTTAGTATCAAGTATCAGGATTCAAGTATAAAGAAAACGTCGAAGGGTATTTTTCTAGTCGTGATACTTGATACTCAAATCTTGTTACTCTTTTACGAATTTAACGCTTTTCTGAGTTCTTTCACTCTCACTGCTTTACCTTCAGGTTTTGGTAGCGAGTTGGGTTCAACAAGTTTAATGATTGGTTTAACCAATACTTCGTCTCGAATCTGAGCCGTGAGCTGTTTGGTTAGTTTATCGAGTCGGCTAATGTCGCCATTGAACCAGTCCTTTTTCACTTCCACTTCAATGATCATTTCGTCGTTTCCATCGATGGTGTCGAGTGTAATCAGGTAATCGGCTCCCACTTCCGGAATCTTCATCAGTACGCCTTCAATTTGCATCGGGAAAATATTGCAGCCTTTCACGATGAACATATCGTCGCTGCGTCCGGTGATGCGGTCTAGGCGGACATGCGTGCGTCCACAAGGGCAATCTCCGGGCAAAATGCGGGTCAGGTCACGGGTGCGATAGCGAATTAATGGCATCGCCTGACGATCGAGTGTGGTCATCACCAATTCGCCAATTTCACCTTCTGCAACAGGCTCCAATGTTTCAGGATTGATAATTTCAATCAGGTAGGCATCTTCCCAAATGTGCAAACCGTTTTGGTAAGTACATTCGAAAGCTACGCCCGGACCGTTCATTTCAGTCAAGCCGAATGAGTTGTAAGCTTTTACGTCAAACATTTCTTCGATGCGGCGGCGTTGTTCCTCGGTGTGTGGTTCGGCACCAATAACAAAGGTGTGCAGTTTGGTATCTTTTTTAGGATCGAGTCCTTCTTCGAGAAATACTTCGTACAAACGGTTCAGATAACTCGGAATGGCGTGTGCAACGGTTGTTCCGTAGTCTTGCATCAGTTTAATTTGACGAGGGCTGTTGCCTGCTCCTGCCGGAATACTGAGGCAGCCTAGTCGTTCAACTCCATACTGAAAACCCAGACCGCCTGTGAATAAGCCATATCCACAAATATTTTGGAATACATCGGTATCGCGCACCCCGGCACAGAACAGCGAACGAGCCATCAGGTTTGCCCACGAGTCAATGTCATGACGATTGTGAAAAATTACAGTTGGGTTTCCGGTGGTTCCGCTTGTGCTGTGCAGGCGGATCAATTCTTTCGTTGGCAAGCCTAAAAATCCGTATGGGAAATTCTCCCGCAGATTTTGCTTGGTTGTAAAGGGTAATTTCTGAATATCGGAAACAGCAGTAATTGAGTCGGCTGACAGGCCCAGTTGTTTATACAGGTTTCCGTAATATGGTGAATTCATTGCCGACTGAATTGTGCTTTTTAGCCTTTTTACCTGAAGCTTTTCAAGATCTTTTCGTTTCAGGGTCTCAAGTTCATTTTCCCAATACATAGTTGTTAGTTTTTTAGAAAGAATACATAAACATCAGCAAGGCCCTGTGGTTGGCAGCATTTACTCCGGCTGAATACAATCCGTCGTTCAGGTTTATATTGCCAGTGCCATATTTAGCTGAGGTTAGTTCATATTCGATTACACAGCGTATTTTCGAGATGTTAAGTGCAAAATGTGGGGCAACGCGGTAGATTGATGCAACGTTTGGAAGCAATCCGGGTGTAACGACTGATGGTGCAGCTGAACTTCCAAAGTTATAAAGTGCATCTTTTGTTCCAAGGTTTTTCATGTATCCTCCGAAAAAGCCAATCTGGTATTTTTTACCATAAACTGCATTTATAAAACTGGTAAACGAGTTATAGGGGGTATATGTCATTGCCCCGGTAGTTTTATCAAGTGTTTTTACTCCATAACCTCCTGGGATATTCAGGTGAGTCATGTTTTGACCCAAAACAGCTTTTGCGCGAATTGTAAACATCTTCTTAACGTACTGGCCATACCCTACAAACGACACAGCCTGAACTTTATCGTCAGAAACGAATTTTTTGGTGTCTTTGCCAGGAACAACTTCTACAGTATATAAGGTAGGTAAAATGTACTTCAGACTGGCACCAGCGCCAAGCGTGCAGCCACCGTTGTTCATTTCAATGTTGGCAACCAATTCGGGGATTCCGGCGTTGCGGTTAAACAGATCGCTTTTATCAGCATAAGTCATTGCTTTAGGAACCATCGAATCGATTTTGGAGAATCCATACGACTTATACTGGAATTCGCCGACCATTGCTGCCGAAAGAATCAGCTTGGCGGTTGGTTTGTAGTCGAACCTGATTTGGGGGCTGCGGTTAAATGGCTGAAATGGTGAGCCTGTATTCAATCCGGCAACTGTTGGAAATACTTTTCCGCTCCAGAATGGATGCCAGGTTTGTCCAACCAGCAGTGACGATTTTTTCCATGAAAGTACAGCATTTGCTTGCCTCACGCGAAACAGTGCGGGGTTATTTCCCAAATCGCCAGCAAAGTCGGCTTCGATATTAGCTGATGTTTTGGCTTTTAAGATCTCCGGACCACTAATCCGAACGCCAAAACGGGTAGCCATAGATGCAAAATTATAAGTTGGAGTTTGGTTAATATGCTTTCCTTTGGCATCGGCACCTGCGTATAGCGGAGCTATAAAAAACAATTCGTTACCGGCATTCAATCCTTTGTATGAATCGAAAAACGATTCAAAACGAACGAACCCATAAAATTCAGTTGTAATTTCCTTGGGTTTGTCCTGGGCAAAAGCAATAACTGTACTCAGAAGAAGAAAAAGGGCAAGTAGTTTTTTCATTTAAAATCAGGTTCTTATAATCGTTTTTGCATCGATAGGTAATAATGCAACAAACAATGGCTCCTCCCGGGAACCAGGTTAATAGATTTTTGGTTTTTGACTTTTTTATTTTCTGAATGAAATGAATTTCAATTGACTAAGTCCACAGCATCCGGAATTGAAGCCAAAAGTAAAAGTTTTATCTTACACTCCAAATGCTCTAGAGTTGTAATTGTAAGTATTTTAAGGCTTATGCTTTCATTGTAGAAGATGAAAAGCATTAATATAAAGCAATTATAAGCAATGTGTTGAAATATCTGAAAAATTAGAGAATGGTAATTTAGACTGAATTTGAATAAAGCAGGTCGGAAAACGTAATTCCTGAAGCTGCAAATTTAATGTTTATAGTTTATTCATCAGGCAGATTCGATGAATTGAATTTGGATTTTAACGACTTATGGAGAGCCTGGGGAACCTCAGGAATTTTGGAATTGTTGATAGGGAACCAACCTACAGAGGCCTGTTATAAAACGTAGATTGATGTAAATAATTAATGCATAGGCCAATAAAAAAGTTGAAAAAATGCATCGTGACGAATAATTTCTTGAGGCAAACGTATTTTGAATCAAAATATAACTACTTTTGGAGAATATATTTATCCATTATTTAAACAGTTATTTATGAACATTTTTGTTGGCAGCCTTCCCTTTAAAATTGAGGAAAGCGAATTACAGGAAATTTTTGAAGAATACGGTGAAGTTACATCCGTGAAAATTATTACAGACAGAGCTACAGGCAGATCAAAAGGCTTTGGTTTTGTTGAAATGACTAATGAAGAAGAAGCTAAAAAAGCAATTGAAGAACTGAATAACGCTGAGATTGAAGGCCGGACAATTGTTGTAAATAAAGCTGAAGAGAAAAAAGAAGGTAGTCGTCCAAGCGGTGGTTTCCGTGGTGGCAACTCAGGTGGTGGTTTCCGTGGTGGTGACCGTGGTGGTTTCCGCGGTGGTAATTCTGGTGGTGGTTTCCGTGGTGGTGACCGTGGCAATTCAGGTGGTGGTTTCAATAAAGGTGGCTTTAACCGCGGTGGTGGTTCAAGCGCTGGTGGTAACAGAAGATCTGAATATTAATCGTATTTCCTGTATTTAATGTGCTATTAAGGTAAGATCGAAGATCTTACAATTACATAAAAGGCCGATAAACATTTAGTGTTTATCGGCCTTTCTACTTTTAATAAGTTCGGTATTTATTTTTCGATTCTTATTCGGGCATCAACGGCAACTAACTTGTCGCCACTACCAATAAGCGGATTGATATCAAGTTCCTTAATTTCAACGGCAAAGCGCAGCAAAGTTGATAAGCGTACCATAATTTCGGCAAATTTGCGCTCGTTTGCGCCATTATGCCCACGGTAGCCTTTAATGAGTTTATATGCCCGTAGGTTTTTTATCATTGAGGCGGCTTCGCACATCGTGAGCGGAGCTAATCCAGATGTCAAATCTTTAAATACTTCTACAAAAATTCCACCCATCCCGCAAAGGATGATGTGACCAAAGCGATCTTCGTATTTGGCACCCAGAAACAATTCTATTCCTGAGGCCATTTCTGCCATCAGAACTGCAGTAGTATCTTTTATTTTGATGAGTCGTTTGAATTCGTGCTGAACCGTTTCCACATCGCGAACATTTAAAACAACTCCACCAACGTCGGTTTTGTGAATGGGGCCAACCACCTTCATTACCAGCGGAAATCCGAGTTTCTCTGCAGCTGCAATAGCCTGATCCTCATTTGTAACGGTAATTTCGCGAACTACCGGAATGCCAGCGGCAGCAAATAAGCGGTGAATGGTTTCGGGTGATTGAAATCCATTGTCAGCACTTTCAATAATTCGTCTGATTTCAGGAATATCAATGTTTTCCAGAAATATTTTCTCTTCTGAAGGACGGGCGGCTTTCAAAATGCTGGCCAGGGCTTTTCCAAGCAAAACTTCGTCGGGGAACATCACATTTCCTTCCGAAATAAAATATGCCATATCATCTTTCACATTGATAAGCGATGGTAAAATCGGGAAAATTGGTTTACGGCAGGTACGCATTTTTTCGTTGAGTACCTGGTAAACATCGCGCACTGGCGAAAGTCCCGGGCTCCCAAAAATAACGGCCATTCCGTCGATGTTGTCGAAGTCGTTTTCGCAGGCATCAATGATTGCTGCTAATTGTTCAGCATTTCCTGTAGCGAGAAAGTCAATCGGGTTCTCTACCGACGATCCGGGAAATAACTTGTTTTTGAGTTGGGTTTTGGCTTCACAGTCTTCGATGTTCGGAATATGCAACCCGCCACTTTCGAGGGCATCGGTGAGCATGACCGCCGGGCCACCGGCATGGGTAATAATAGCCAATCGTTTGCCCTTCATCGGTTTGCAATGGAAAATATTGGCAACAGTGGTCAGTTCTTCGCGGCCATAACAACGCACAATTCCGGCTTTACGGAACAATGCTTCAACAGCCAGATCTGAATTGGCCATAGCTCCTGTATGCGATGCGGCAGCGCGGCTTCCGGCCTCACTGCTTCCGGCTTTTATGGCAGCTATTTTACATCCTTTCCGGATTAACGACGAGGCATGTTTCAGCAGTTTGTCCGGGTTTTTGATACTTTCGACATAAAGCAGTTTTACACGGGTACTGGTTGCCGGATTGAATACTTCGTCCATGAATTCTAGTACTTCTTCTACACCGTTTTGAGCCGAATTTCCTACCGAAAAAACGCTGGCAAAGTGTAGTCCTTTGGGAATGCCCGACTCCATGATGAAAACGGCAGTTGCTCCTGAACTAGAAATAAGGTCGCAACTCATTTGCTCGAGTTTGGGAATTGGTGTAGTAAATACGCTGGTGTGTGCGTAGGTAATTACCCCGATGCAGTTTGGTCCAATAAGCGAAGCATTGTTCTCCTCGCAGATTTTCACAATCTGTTGCTCAAGTTGGCGTCCTTCTTCGCTTTCTTCACTGAATCCGGCCGAGATGATGATGAATCCCTTGGTGCCTTTTTTTGTTGCAAGTACCTCAACTGCATCCACACAAGCTGCTGCCGGAACCGCCAGTACCGCCATTTCAACTGCAGGTAAATCACTCACTGCCGGATAGGCTTTTATTCCCTGAACCTCAACCGATCCTGGGTTGACAACAAAAAGTTCGCCTTTGTAATTATTATCGATCAGATTTTTCAGGAGTTTGCCACCCGGCTTGGTGGTATTGTTTGAAGCGCCTACTACTACAATGCTTTTGGGAGCAATCAATTCGCGTGTTATCATCGGCCATATTTTTGATTCGAAACAAAGTTAGCAAAAGCAATTTCCGGAGGAACTGACTTTTACCTGTATTTCCGCGATGTTCATCATCCGGAAAAAATAAGTTATGTTTGTATAAACAGTGTTTTCGACTTTAGGTTTTGTATTTCTGTTGCGGTTTTTCGGGTTACTGAAACGGCTAAAAGTTGAAATAAAATCTTTTCTTAAAAGCGAATGGCGGGTTCTTCAACACAAAAGATTATAGTTATCTGCGATTTCTCCGACCGGATGAAAGAGGTTGTTGTGCATGGAGCCCGCATGGCCGACGTGCTGAAAAAAGAGCTTTGCTTAACGGCAATATGGAAAGATAAGGAACAGAAGGCACAATTTCAGGAACAATTGATTCGGACCTCCCAGCGATTGAAATCAACCTTGCCCAGCCTCGAGGTGTCGTGGTTATTGTTGCAGAAGTCGTTGTACGGGAATATGCAAAAGCTTGTTGATGAGTACGAGGCAGTTTTGGTTGTACTTCATCATGCCGATGCCAGCTGGGCAATGAAAGCATTTAGGGAAAGCAGTATCGCATTCTTGTTTGTGAATGGTGAAGAGCCCAGGTATCTAAGCTACAAAAATGTGCTGGTGCCTGTCGATTTCAGGAAGGCCTCGAAAGAAACATCACTTTGGGCTTCCTATTTCGGGCGATTTAACCGGTCGCTGGTTCAACTGATTTATGCACACGATACCGAACGCGAACAGGCTGCAAAACTTACCCGCAATCTGCTTTTTTTTCAGAAATTTCTATCCAGTGTCCATGTTCGTTTTCATGTTGTTGAAGGCCGGACCACAAGCTGGGGAATTTGTAATGAAGCGTTGGAAAGGGCCAATGAACTGGAGGGCGATGTGATGATTTTTTCGGGAAGCAGCGCTATTTCGCTGCTCGATTTGCTGATCGGGCTTCCGGAGAAAAAGATAATCAAACGAGCTGGCTTTATGTCTATCCTAATGATCAATCCACGGAAAGACATTTGTGTGCTTTGCGACTAACCTTCGCTTACCACTTAAACCTGCGGATGTACTGAAATCCAAACTGGATATCCGGAGCGTTGTTTACCACCAGGTAATCTTCGCCGGCGGTGAACATGAAATCAGAATTTTTACCGGTAAAGCGAAGTAATAAATACGATTTTATCGAGAAGAAATACATGGAGGCGGCTGTCAGTTTGGATAACCTGACCGGCTCTTTCACAATTGACCCGTCCCAAAGATCGCCCGCTTTCAGGTACGAAATGCCAAGGTTCTGATATTCGTCCTGCGTGTCGCAAAAAATATAGCCATTCAGAAATGCATCCTGATAATTGTTTACCAACCCGAATCCAAATACCCGGTTACGCTTCGAAACAAAATTGAACATTAAATACGACTTGCCCGAAATGCGGATGTCGCGGTCAATTAAGTTGATTGAGCTGCCCATGCTGAGCAATTTATAATAACTGGCAGAGCAATCTCCGGCCAGATCGGTGTAAAAACGCGGAAATATTTTTTTGCGGAACAGTATTCCGGTAGATATTCCGCCAGCCACTTCTGGATAAAATTTGTTGAGCGGAACCGTCAGATGGGCACCTGCCTGAATGGCATAGGAAGATGCCCTTCTTTCCTTTTGCCAAACCGGATGATAATAATTTATATCGAATGTTCCGGGGAAAATGTCTCCTTTTTCAAGCTTAATTTCCTTCCCGTTTTCGTCGGTATATTGAATTTGCGCCCGGTTGAATGCAAACAGCTTTCGGCCGAAATTATCCTCAAGGCCAACTTCGGTATGAAACTTCTCGATAAACTTATCGCTGGCTAAATAGTGTAACGGAGAACTGCCCCCTGAAAGCAAATGAGCATTCAGTTTAAAAATGAACGATCCTTTATTGGCAAGTTGCATCAGGTAAGTGAAGCTAAGGTTTTGCAGAACTCCGTCGGTAGAAAATGTTTTTTGCCGGGTTTGAATGCCTTGCTTCCCGAAATATTCGGGTCGATCGGTAATGTACAACGAATTTACCTCCAACTTTTGTTCCGCTGTAAGGTTAAGCGGATAATAAACTGTCGATTGCGGGTGCCAGGTATTTCCAAACGAATAGCCTACCGAAAATTTATTACCGGTGTTTTTAAAAGTACCGAGGTAAAACGGTGTGTTGAAGGTAAATATTCCAAACGCATGCATTGGATTAATCTCGGTAACCAGCAAATCGTCGTTAAATAAACCTAAATCGGCTGTCACCTCCTGTGCTTCGGCTCCTCCTGAAAACAGAATGAACAACGCCAGAAACACGAGCAGTCCCCGGGAACAGTGTTTCATGAGATCTTTCAGAAGCATAATCTTCCCATGATTTTTCCGGTACTTCCTGAATCGTGCATATCAAGTTAGTATTCAGGATCAGTTATTCTTCGATTTTCATTTCATCAATCAGATAACCTGCGCCGCCAAGCTTGTCGGTAATGAAGAGGGCATACCGGATATCAAGAACAATGTTGCGGCAGCGATCGGGATCGAACATCAGGTCGCTCATAGTTCCTTCCCAGCATCGGTCGAAATTAACACCAATCAGGTTTCCATTGGCGTCGATCACCGGGCTGCCCGAATTTCCACCGGTGGTATGGTTCGAGGCGGTGAAACAAACATTCAACTGACCGTTTTTTCCATACCGTCCGTAGTCTTTTTTATGGTACAAATCGCGCAGCGCTTGCGGAACATTATAATCGTAAATGGCCGGATTGTCTTTTTGCATAATACCTTCGATGGTGGTATAATAATCGTACGTCGCACCATCCATCGGTTCGTAACCTTCAACTTTTCCGTAGGCCACGCGAAGCGTTTTATTGGCATCGGGCCACAATGCAAGTCCCTGCTTCATTTCCATGATCCCGGCAGTATATGTCTTCATTGTTGCATCAATTTGTTTCTGAAGCGAATTGAAGGTTGGCTCTACTGTCGATTCGAAATGTTTTTTCAGACTTCTGAAAATCTTAAAAATGGGGTCTTGGCTCAGTGTTTTCAGTTTTTTTGCATTGAGGCCAGAAGCCAACTGTTCTAGTTTCGCCCGATTGGCAAAAATAGATTTCCGGTAAATTTTAGCGATCAGGTCTTCCTTGCTGGTTTTGCTCATCAGGATTTTGAAGTCTTCCGGAAGAAATTCAGGCCTCATATCGTTGGCATACATTCGAATCAACGCAGCAAAAACTTTTTCGTCGGTACTTTGATTGTATTCGTTGAAATATTCGTCGAGTTTTGATCTGATCGAACTTTGTATTTTTTGTTGATCGGCCGATGAAAAGGATGACCATCGTGCATCAATAACCTCGAAAAACGCAGCAATATTGAAGATATCGGTTCCGCGCAGCACGATTTCCGAATAATAATCATTGGCTTTGGTTAACGGTGCTAGCTGAGCATAAAGCTTTTCGAATGCTGGCAAAACTTCGCCATAACGTTTTTTTCGGTCAGCGTTGGCTTCAAGCCAGTTTTTAAATTCATATTCCGATTTCTGTTTGGCTTCAACGGCATTCAGTCGTCTTAGCCCCTTTACTTCGCCTTGCCATTTTTTCCAGGCGTTGCTGGTATTGGCGTATTTCGAGGCATACTGAATCCTGACTTTGAGGTCTTTATCCATGTCGGCAGCAAGAATGCCGAGTTTTATGTCGCGGATTTTAATTTTATCCGGATCGCCCTGCTCCATAATTTGCTGAATGGCCTGCGATGGCAAGTATTCCTGTGTTCGTCCAGGGTACCCGAATACCAGTGTAAAATCGTTTGGCTGAATGCCTTTGATCGATATTTTGAAGAATTTCTTTGGTTTGTAAGGCACATTGTCAGGCGAATATTTGGCCGGTTGGTTGTCGCGGCTGGCATAAATCCTGAAGTAGGAGAAGTCGCCGGTATGGCGAGGCCACATCCAGTTATCGGTATCTCCTCCAAATTTACCGACTGACGAAGGTGGTGCACCTACCAGCCTGACATCAGAAAAAACTTCGTAAACGTACAGGAAATACTGATTGCCATAAAAAAGTGGCTGTACGGCTGCTTCATATCTTCCTTTTTCCGAAGCGTTTGCAATAAGTTTCTTTGTGTTCCTGTTGATGATTACCGTTGCCGAATCTTTGGGCTGGTTTTCAATTCCGGCCAGAACCTGTGTCGTGACGTCTTCCATCCGGTTCAGGAAACGAACGCTCAATTCGGGATTTGGAAGTTCTTCCTGCCGTGTTTTTGCCCAAAATCCATTGGTTAGGTAATCGTGTTCGAGCGTACTATGGTTTTGGATGGCATCGAATCCGCAATGATGATTGGTAATCAGCAACCCGTCGCCTGAAATTAATTCTCCGGTACATCCGGTTCCGAACAGCGCAACCGCATCTTTCATGCTTGCCTTATTCACACTGTAAATGTCTTCAGCCGAAAGCCTGAAGCCCATTTGCTTCATTTCTTCGATGTTGTACTTATTGAGTAATGTTGGGATCCACATGCCTTCCTTTGCAAAGGCGGGCAGGAGGGCGATCAATATGAACCCGACGAGGAGAATATTTTTTCTGAGCATTCCGTTGTATTTTTTTCGAAAGCCAAAAATAATAATATGATTAGATCAAATGCTCAGAAATTGTCATAGAATCAGGTTAAAATATCAATTTGCAGAAAAATAAATGAATGGGGTTGCTGGGATTGAGATGAAGGTTATTTCCGCAGTTCTTCAGCGCTGTAAAATCCGGAAGAAACAACCGTTTTCTCAATGTTATTTTTATTAACGATTACCGGATCGAGCAAGATTGAATTGACAAGTGCTTTCCCATTGCTTTCATGTGTAAACTTCATGGTTAAAGGTTTTTCAAGAGCAAGTGCTACGGCAATCTCCGAAGTGATTGAAGCCATTTGCTTTAGTGGTTTCAGTATATCGCAGGTTTGGTTGCCATTGATTATTTCTTTCACATTGTAGAGTTCACAATCCTGTCCTGCCAGCAAAACTTTTCCCGTCATTCCTTTTTCTTTTAATGCAACGAGCGCACCGTCGGCTAAAGCATCGCTTCCGGTAATAATTGCAGTAATCGAATCCTTGTTCTGTTCAATTATACGTTTGGTGTGTAAGGTTCCCTGTGCAGCACTCCAGTCTTCTGTAAATTCGCTGTAAACAAGTTCAATGTTTCCTTTCTCCATAAATGGCTGCAAAATCTTCATTTGTCCAAGGAAAAGCTTCATGGAATTGTCGTCGTGTTTCGATCCGCAGATCAAAGCATATTTGCCGTTGGGCTTCAACGAGGTGAGATAAGATGCCTGAAGTTCTCCGGTACGAGTGCTGTTTGTGGTGACGTAGTAATCGAGTTTGCAACCGTTAATAAGCCGGTCGTACGCAATGACCTTTACATCGGCTTCGTGGGCCATTTCAACAATTTTTGCAGCTTCGTCCTGATTAATGCAAATTACAATCAGCACCTGGGCGCCATTATCGATCATCGACCGGGCCTGCGAAATCTGTTTCTGTTGATCATTATCGGCAACTTCCAGTAAAATCTCAGCGCCTCTTTTGGTAAGGTCGTCAACCAGGTAATTCTTGTCTTTAACCCATCGCTCGTTATCGTATCCATGAATAAGAACTCCGATTTTAGGAGTTCCAGATTTGCAACCGGTTAAGTGCGAAAAGGAGATAGCAAGTGCCAGGATGATTAAATGCTGAAAAAATTTCATGAGTCAAATTTTCGGAATCGCGACCGCCAAATTACAGTTTATCTGCCATATGATTGGCAGGGAAAGATTCTGCTTTTAAGCACTGTAAATTACTTTTTTTAATTCAGGATAGTTCAGAAAGTTTTCAAATGCTCGTAAACACTCTGAATCGGGAGGCCCATAACATTGAAGAAAGAGCCTTCGATATGGTTGATCCCTACGTAGCCAATCCACTCCTGAATACCATAGGCACCGGCTTTGTCGTAAGGTTGATAATGTACGAGGTAATAATGAATTTCTTCATCGGTTAACGGCTTGAACCAAACGTCGGTCAGGGCATAAAACGAAACCTTTTTGTTGGCCGAAAGCAGGCACACCCCTGTAATAACCTGGTGTTTCTTTCCTGACAAATTGCTTAACATTCGAAATCCCTCGTCGTAATCGGCGGGCTTGTTCAAAACATGTCCATCGAGCCAAACAATGGTGTCTGCTGTGATTACCAATTGATTATCCTTAAGCTGGGGCCGAAAAGCTTCGGCTTTCAATTCGGCCAGATAAACGGGAACCTCAGTCATTCCAAGGTTTTCAGGAAATACCTCCGGAATGTCCATCGACTGAACGGAAAAGTTAAGTCCAAGGTCGCGCAGTAATTGCTGACGTCTGGGCGATTTCGACGCCAGAATGAGTTCGTATTTTTCGAGATTTTGGAGAAACATAAACTAAAAGTTCAGAGTCCGAAGATCAAAGTTCGCGAATAGAAACGTCAACCTTATTTTTAATCAGCTTTAATGCCTTTAATTTCCTGTCCGGCCCATTTTTGCTGCGAGCGCATTACCTGCTCAATTACATCGCGTACGCAACCTTCTCCACCTTTTTTGTCGGAAATATAAAGCGAAACAGCTTTGATTTCGGGAACCGCGTCGGCAGGACAAGTGGGCACTCCAACTTCTTTCATGATGGGGTAATCAACCAAATCGTCACCCATATACAGGATTTCGTCTTTCTGCAAGCCCGTTTTTGCCAGGATGTCGTTGAGACATTCGGTTTTATTGAACGAATTAAGATAAATGTGCTCAACGCCCAGTTTTTTATACCGTAGTTTTACCCGTTGTGTGTTGGCGCCTGTAATAATGGCAATCTGAAACCCGCTTGTAAGGGCATACCTGATTGCAAATCCGTCTTTTACATTGGCTGTTCGTACCGGGTCGCCGCTTTCGTCGAGAGGAGAAGTGTCTAGCGATAAAACTCCGTCGACATCAAAAATAAAGGCTTTTACGTTTTTAAGTTTTTCTTTAAAGAACATGATCATGCTTTTGCTGGAACTGAAAAATGCTTTCGGTGACAAAGCTATAGATTTTCTGATACTCGGGCTTGTCGTGAAGCATTTTTAATTGAGCTGCAATAATGCTTTGGTCGTAACGCTTTGCCGGTCCTGTTTGAGCTGCCGAAGGATGAAGCTCCTGTACTTTCTGAGCCGTTTCAAGAATCAGAGGTTTCAAAAGTCCGAAGTCGAGTCTTTTTTCATGGAGAATGTCGGCACCGATTGCATAAAGATGATTGACAAAGTTATTGACAAAAACAGCAGACAAATGCAGGTTTTTTCGTTCGTCAGAATTGATCTGATTGACAGATGAGGAAAGCCTTCCCGCCAGCTTCTCGAGTGCCAGGAAAGTTGAAGGATGGCTGGCCTCAATGCAAATGGGAATAGTACTGAAATCGATTTTCCGGTTTTTCGAGAAGGTCTGAAGAGGGTAGAATACCCCGTAATTGTTGCTAAATCCGTCGAGAATACTCATGGGCACACTGCCTGCGGTATGTACAATCAGTTGATCATTTTTTATGTGGAGGTTTTCCAACACTTCCAGAATGGCCGAATCTTTAACTGCAACAATGTACAAATCAGCTTCGGGAAGAAGCTGCAATAAGTCGTTGGTGAATGCTGCGTTTACTTTTTCGGCTAGTGCTGATGCCGATTCCAGTTTCCGGCTGAATACCTGTTTTACCTGGATTCCCTTTTCTGTCAGCGCCAAAGCCAGTTGGGTGGCCAGATTTCCTGCTCCTATAATAACTACATTCTCGATCATGGCTTCTGTATTTTTAGTAGTGGAAAGGTATAAAAAAATTAAGGAAGATTTGGGTTTAAAACGAATGAGCGGGTGACATAAAGTTACCCGCTCATTAATATCGATAGTGAAAAATTATCGGTTTTCGTATCGTTTGCTGACAGTCTCCCAGTTTACAATGTCCCAGAATTTATCGACATAGTCGGCTCTCCTGTTTTGGTACTGAAGGTAATAAGCGTGCTCCCAAACATCGAGGCAAAGGAGCGGTGTTCCTTTTTTATCAACCACATCCATCAGCGGATTGTCCTGATTAAGCGTGTCGGAAACGAACAATTGCCCGTTCTGAGCTGCTGAAAGCCATGCCCAGCCGCTTCCGAAGTGCTTCTTTGCAGCATTCGAAAATTCTTCTTTGAATTTATCCATTGATCCAAAACTCTTTTCGATAGCACCTTTCAGTACAACTGAAGGATTCGTTTTTGTCGGGCTAAGGTTTTCCCAGAAAAGCAAATGGTTGTAATAACCTCCACCATTGTTGCGTACGGCGGCACTTTGCTTGCTTATTCCGCCGAAGAGCTCTTTCAGTTCCATATTTGCGGCAGGTGTATCTTTAATGGCGGCCAGAAAATTTGTGAAATACGCTTTGTGATGTTTGGTGTGGTGTATTTCCATGGTTTTAGCATCGATTACTGGCTCGAGAGCATTATATGCATAAGGTAACTCGGGAAAAGTTAAGTCGATGGCTTTTTGAACCGGCATTTTTGCACTGTAAACATTCGACCATACGGGGGCAGCCACCAGCGAAGTGCCAACCAGGGTAATAAAATTTCTTCGTTTCATGATTTCTGAATTTGGAATATCTAAACTGTTTGCTAATAACTAATTGTAAGCATGATAAACAGCTGGTGCCCAGGTTTTGTTTAGCTTCCTGATCGAGTATTGGAAGCTTTATCTGGCAGATATTCTCAAATGGTCAGCAATACAGAGCTACTCATTCTCTGAAATCCATTGGTGGGCTTCGGCTCTGGATGAGAATCCTTTAATAAAAGGTTCAATCCGCTCAATCTCGGTGTAATGTGTCAGACATTCGTTCTCACTTGCCAGGCAGATAATTTTTTTTACCCCGTCGGTTTTCAGAGGTTCAATAATGTTCTTGCTGGTGAACTGGTATAGCTCTGGAATAATCTTGAAATCAGATTCAAGTTTGTTCAAAATAATGTAGCGTGGATGAACCGTGAGAGCAAACTCGAGCATAATAGAAACTGAAGCGATATAACTTTTCTGGTCGCAAAAGTTAATGTTGTCAACCAAAACTTCGAGGTAATCAAATTCAGTATTAATTTTTAAACAGAGGTTTTTATAGATAATGTCTTTATTTTCTGGCATTGCTTATTCCGGCTGTTTTTTAGGTGTGTTTAGGACACTCACAAAATACAACCATTTCGCGAAATTTAAAATAAGCGATTAAAAATATTTACTTAAAATTAATTATTCGTAAATAGGCTAAAAAGTTAAATCAATAAAGGAATTCCGAAGGTTAGTCGCCCAATTCAAACATATTGGCAAGGTCTTTTTTCGAAAATGTTTTGAAGGCTACCATCGATTCGGTTTTTACAATTCCATCCACCTTGATCACTTTTTCAGTCATAAGCTCAGCAAGGTCGTCGGCATTGGGAAGCCTGATAACAACAACTAAATCAAATCGTCCACTTACCGAATAAACTTCAGTAATTCCTTCGAGATTTACCAGTTGTTCGGCAACCGAATTAATTTTTGTACGCTCGGCATTGATGAGTATAATGGCGTTAATCATGGTGTTTATTATTGAGTTTTGGTCTTGTCAGTTAATGATTATCAATTCCGGCAAGCATGAATATTGAATGTTCAATTGTGGGCAATATTTCGTTGCAATATTCGGTTACGGCTTTAACGCTGCCGGGCAAGGTGTAAATGAGTGTTTTGCCCGCCACACCGGCAATTCCTCGACTAAGCAATGCTGCCGGTTTCTCCATTCCATATTTAACCCTGATCAGTTCCATAATTCCCGGAATTTCTTTATCGAGCATCGGACGAACAGTTTCAGGTGTGATATCGCGGGGGCCGATTCCGGTACCGCCGGTGGTAAAAATAACATCAACTTGTTCGCTGATTGCCGATTTCAAAAGCTGGATTAGTTGTTCTGAATCATCAGGAATTAAATGAATGATAATCGAAACGGGTCTTTTTATTCCGAAGAAAAATGATTCTGCAAGATTCTTTATTTGTGGGCCGCTTTTGTCGGCATATTCACCGGCACTGGCGCGATCGCTCAGGGTGATGATGTGAATGTTGATTGTTTTGGGATGATATTCCAGTTGGTCGCCTGCTTTCAGTTCACCGTTCCGGATTACACGGGCAAAAATGCCTTCCTTGGGCATTACGCAATTGCCCACTTCGCGGAAGATGGAGCAATTATCGCCATGGCACTTTTTGCCAATCTGTGTAACTTCAAGCTCCAGGTTTTCACTCACAAAGCGATCGAGCGGACGGCATTCGTGCAGCAATAGCCCTTCTGTGGTTATGTTTTCGGCAAATTCGCCATATTGAATGGAACGCTGGGCTTCAACCGAGAATTTGGCAATACTTTCGGCTGCCAGCATACTAACCTGCCGGTGCCATTTGCCAGAATGTGCATCGCCAACCACACCGATTTCGGCAAGCTGAATTTCGCTAACGGGCTTTTTTATTGTTCCTTTTTTTTCGGAAGTATTTACTGAAAGGACTTTAATCTTCATTTTTAGCAATAAACGTCGTGGTTTCCTTTTTTTACTTTTTCGAGCAGCATAATGGCTCGTTCCCTGGCTGTGCCGTGCATCGAATCAATCACATCTTCAATCAGATTTTCTCCAATCAGGCGTGTTTCGTATGATGCGTAGTCCATTAGATACTCCTGAAATGTAGAAACGGCATTCGGGTTGCAATGGTTCTTGATGTCGCCGGGTTTAGCACGGTCCATAAAATCCTGACCGGTGCGGCCAAGCCGGTAACAACCGGTGCAGAACGACGGAATATAACCCATTTCAGCCACGTCGCGAATCACTTCGTCGAGCGGACGGTGATCGCCCAGGCAGAACTGGCTGCTGTCGTCTTCGTGCAACGAGTCGGTATAACCACCCGGGTTCGTGCGGCTACCTGCCGAAATCTGCGAAACACCCAATGCAAAAGTGTCACGGCGCATGTGCGCTGTTTCGCGGGTTGACATGATGATGCCTGTATATGGAACGGCTAATCGGAGAATCGCAATAATTTTTCGGAAATCGAGATCAGATACGGCATGCGGCGGATGCGAGGCCAGGTCGGATCCGGTGGCTGGTTCAATACGGGGAACACTTATCGTATGTGGTCCTACTCCAAAAGCCCTTTCGAGTTCCTGGATGTGTTGCATCATGGCCAGCAGCTCGAAGCGGAAATCGTAAAGACCAAAAAGTACGCCGATACCCACATCATCAATGCCGGCTTCCATAGCCCGGTGCAATGCAGTTACCCGATAGTCATAGTCTTTCTTTTTTCCTCCGGTGTGAACTTCGTGGTATGTCTGACGATGATAGGTTTCCTGGAAAAGCTGGAACGTTCCGATTTTGGCAGCTTTCAGTAATTTGAATTCCGGTAGATCGAGCGGAGCAATATTTACATTTACACGCCTGATTTCGCCATTCCCAACTTTGGCCTCGTATATTGATGCAATGGAGTCGATTACATATTGGAATCCTTGTTTGGGGTAAGATTCGCCGGCCACCATCAGAATTCGTTTGTGCCCTTGGCTTACAAGTATTTCTGTTTCACGCTTAATCTCGGCCTGATTGAGCGAGCGGCGCACAATGGCTTTGTTTCTGGCCCTGAAAGCACAGTAGCTGCATTCGTTGGCGCAAAGATTTGATATATAAAGTGGGGCGAAAATTACCAGTCGCTTACCGTAGATTTTTTCCTTGATGTGGTTGGCTTCTTCGAAAAGTTCGAACAACTGCATGGGATCGGAGATGTTGCTAAGTACAGCCACATCTTCCAGATTTAATCCCTTCATTTCTTTGGCTTTGTCTAAAACTGATCTAACTTTTGCCGGGTCGGGATTGTGATTTTCTTCCAGGATCCGGAAAATTTCTGTTTCGTTTATAAAGGCAGACATGATGGTGGAATTCAAAAATTATATCTCAAAGGTACTATTCCATCGTCAAAAATGTATGATTAAAGTGATATACTTGTACCTTATTTTTAAACAATTCTAATCAGAATTTATGTCTCAAAATCTGGTTCAGCAGGTTTCCATTGTTGGAGTATCCATTCTTAATCTGTTGATAACTGTGTGGTATTGTGTGCTCACTTACAGGCAGAAAATTAAACCGGCACTTGCAATGTGGATTTTTTTCACAATCGCTGTATGCATCAGCTTGACGACATACCTCAAGTCGGCTAATTTTAGTTTAATGGACAATATTCTGAATACTACTGATATGGTGCTTGCTGTTTGCGTTACCATTGCCATTTATCTTTGGGGCGACCACACTTCGCGCTTTAGTCGTTTCGATAAAGGTTGTTTGGTGGCAGTTCTGGCCATTTTATTATTTTGGTTTGTCACCAAAAATCACGTCGTAACTCACACGATGACTCAGGCTATTCTGATTATAGCATATTTCCCGGTCGTAAGCCGGCTTTGGAAAACCCGTCAAAACGGCGAATCGTTTGTGGTTTGGATTGGGATGTTGCTTGCCCCTGCACTTTCGCTGTTATCGAGCAAAGGAACACTTGCCACTATTTACGCGGTGCGGGCAATTGTTTGTATTTTGGTATTACTGATGTTGATGTTAAGGGTGGAGTATCTGGCGAGAAAGGAGCTAAAAAAATCTGAAGCCTGAGCTTAATAAAGAAGGGCAGAACTTTCGTTCCACCCTTTCAATTTTATGGTATCATCCGGACTTCGGTGTCCCGATTCCGGACTTCAGACTTCTTTACTTACACTGAACTTTAGCCCATGTATCTTTCAACTGAACGGTGCGGTTAAAAATCAGTTTTTCAGGCGTTGAATCAGAATCGACATTGAAATAGCCTAAACGCTCGAACTGGAAGTGATCGAGTACTTTAGCGTCTTTCACAAATGGTTCGATGTAGCATTTAGGTAAAATACTCAGCGAATCTTTATTCATAAATTCCTTGAAGTCGATGTCCTTGTGTCCATCCGGTTCTTCGTCGGAGAACAGTCGGTCGTACAAACGAACTTCTGCTTCAACGTTTTCGGTGGCCGAAACCCAGTGGATCGTAGATTTTACCTTTCTTCCGTCAGGTGAGTTCCCTCCGCGCGAAGCCGGATCGTATGTACAATGAATTTCAGTGATTTCGCCGTTGGCATCCTTCACCACATCGGTGCAGGTTACAAAATAGGCGTAGCGAAGACGTACTTCAACTCCGGGCGACAAACGGAAGAATTTCTTTGGAGGATTTTCCATGAAGTCATCGCGCTCGATGTATAACTCCTTCGTAAAAGGTACTTTGCGGGTTCCCATCGATTCGTCTTCCGGGTTGTTGATGGCATCCATTTCTTCAACCTGTCCTTCCGGATAATTGGTAATCACCATTTTCAGCGGATTCAGAACACCCATTACACGCTGAGCGCGTTTGTTGAGGTCTTCGCGGATGCTGTATTCCAACAGGGCGACATCAGTAATCCCATCCGTTTTGGTTACCCCAATACGCTCAGCAAAATTACGGATCGATTCAGGAGTATAACCACGGCGACGCAAACCGCAAATGGTAGGCATCCGTGGGTCATCCCAGCCGTTTACATGACCATCTTTCACCAGTTCGAGCAATTTGCGTTTGCTCATTACGGTATAGTTGAGGTTCAAACGTGAGAATTCGATCTGGCGCGGACGGTAATCTGAATCTTTCAGTTGGTCGATAAACCAATCGTATAATGGACGGTGAACTTCGAATTCGAGGGTACAAATCGAATGGGTGATTCCTTCCCAATAGTCGCACTGGCCATGGGCAAAGTCGTACATCGGGTAGATGCACCAT
>JAJZSZ010000311.1 GCA_021849365.1 Bacteroidota bacterium
AGCCGCAGCAAAAATCGCCTGTGGACGAAAGGCGAAGAGTCCGGGAATTTCCTGAATGTAGTTTCAATAGCCTCGGATTGCGATAACGATACGCTTTTGATTAAAGTGAATCCGGTTGGACCGGTATGCCACACGGGTGACGACACTTGTTGGGGCGAAACTAACGAAGAAAGCGACATTCAATTTCTGGAATATCTTCAGGATTTTATCGATCAACGCAAAGAGGAGATGCCTGAAGGTTCGTACACCACTTCGTTGTTTCAGAAGGGAACCCGCAAAATTACCCAGAAAGTGGGAGAGGAAGCAGTGGAAACCATTATTGGAGCCATGGCCAACGACGATGAAAACTTCTTGTATGAGGGAGCCGATTTATTGTATCATTTAATTGTTTTGCTTACACATAAAGGCTACCGGATAGAAGACTTGGCACGCGAATTGAAGAAAAGGCACAAATAAACTGCCTTTCTGAAGATCACTTAAATTATGAAATATTCAGGTTGGCAGTGAAATCAACAACCTTTAACACCAAACTTGAATATGAAAAATTTAATAAAATCTTCAGGATTAGTACTTTTCGTTTTGTTGCTGAATTCATGCGGTATTAATCGGCCAATTTCAACACTAAATCCCTCAAATAATGGAACTTATGAGGTTGATTACCTGTTCGAACATGATGGCTGTAAAGTTTACAGGTTTCAGGATATGGGCCGGTGGGTCTATTTTACGAACTGTTCGGGTGATGTGACCAGCTTCCAGAATGATTCAACACGTACACGGGTGATAAACACAATAAGAAAAAATCCGACCATCTACAGATCGGGTTCACAAACTAATTCCAGGTAACGATTGATAACCTTGGAAGCTAAAAGGCGGAGAATTTCAGCATGAGATTATCCGCTTTTTTATTTGTGAATGTGCCTTAATTGTTAAAAGAACAAGATTTACACAAACTTAACCTGGCAGATCACGTAAATAACGTTTCGGTAGGATTAATCAGCTATCTTTGCGCCTTCATTTTTGAAACCTATGCAGAAGATTAGAAACATTGCCATTATTGCGCACGTTGACCACGGAAAGACAACTCTGGTTGACAAGATGATTTACCATTGTAATACCATCAAGGAACACGAGAAAAAACAAGAGTTGATTCTGGACAACAACGATCTGGAACGAGAGAGGGGAATTACCATTCTGGCCAAGAACGTTTCGGTAATTTATAAAGATATCAAGATCAACATTATAGATACTCCTGGTCACGCCGACTTTGGTGGTGAGGTTGAACGTGTATTGAATATGGCTGACGGTGTTTTACTGTTGGTTGACGCCTTTGAAGGAACCATGCCACAAACCCGTTTTGTGTTGTCGAAAGCTTTGGCGCTGGGTAAGAAACCAATTGTGGTTGTGAACAAGGTTGATAAACCCAATTGCCGTCCTGAAGAAGTTCATGAACAGGTTTTCGACCTGATGTTCAGCCTGAATGCTACTGAAGAGCAATTGAATTTTCCGACAGTTTATGGTTCAGCCAAACAAGGCTGGATGTCGGATGACTGGAAAAAACCAGCCGATAATATTGGTCCATTGCTCGATGCTATCATCAAATATATTCCGGGGCCAGTTGCCAATCCGGGAACGCCGCAGGTTTTAATTACTTCACTCGATTATTCATCTTATGTTGGACGTATTGCCATTGGCCGCATTCATCGTGGCGATTTGCGCGAAGGCATGAATGTAAGCCTTGTAAAGCGCGATGGCTCGGTAAAACGTACCCGCATCAAAGAATTACATACATTCACAGGTCTTGGTCGTCAAAAAGTTGACCAAATGACTTCGGGAGATATTTGTGCGATGGTCGGAATTGACGGTTTTGATATTGGCGATACCGTTTGCGATTACGAAAATCCGGAACCGCTCGATCCGATTGCAGTTGATGAACCAACTATGAGCATGATGTTCATGATTAATAACTCTCCTTTTTACGGAAAAGAAGGAAAATTCGTGACTTCGCGCCACCTGAAAGATCGTTTGGAGAAAGAGTTGGAGAAGAACCTTGCATTGCGCGTAATGCCAACCGATTCGGCCGATTCGTACCTGGTTTATGGTCGTGGCGTACTGCATTTATCAGTTCTGATCGAAACCATGCGTCGCGAAGGTTATGAACTTCAGGTTGGACAGCCACAGGTTTTATATAAAGATATAGCTGGCGAAAAGTGCGAGCCCGTTGAGGAAATGCACGTTGACGTACCGGAAGAATATTCAGGAAAAGTAGTTGAGATGGTTTCATCGCGCAGAGGCGAAATG
Organism: Bacteroidota bacterium; assembly: GCA_021849365.1. GTDB lineage: Bacteria > Bacteroidota > Bacteroidia > Bacteroidales > Prolixibacteraceae > Aquipluma. Next base: position 2,299 of record JAJZSZ010000311.1, read on the forward strand.
CGAAACATGGAACGTAAAGGCGATCGTATTCATCTCGAATTTATGGTGCCTTCACGTGGAATCATCGGGTTGCGTACCAATATGCTTACTGCAACTGCCGGTGAAGCTGTTATGAATCACCGTTTTATCGAGTATCAGCCATATAAAGGTCCAATCGAGATCCGGAACAACGGATCGCTGGTTGCGTTGGAAACAGGTGCAGCATTTGCTTATTCAATCTGGAAACTTCAGGACCGTGGTTCATTCTTTATCGATCCGGGACAGGAGGTTTACGAAGGACAGGTGATTGGCGAAAACTCGCGCGCCGATGATTTGACAATTAATGTTTGCAAATCGAAGAAACTGACTAATGTTCGGGCTTCGGGTTCTGATGAAAAAGCAAGAATCATTACCCCGATTAAATTCAGTCTGGAAGAAGCGCTGGAATATATCAATAGCGACGAATTGGTTGAAGTTACGCCGCAGTCAATCCGTATGCGAAAGATTTATCTGAAAGAACACGAACGCAAACGCACAGCGAAGAACAGCTAATCGTTCAGTTGTTTGCAAATTATATGGAAGCCCCTGATCAGTATATTTCTGATCAGGGGCTTTTATTTGTGTAAATAGCCATGAATCGTGCCGCCTGTCTGGTATTGTTTTCTTCAACATGTTTCTGATAATAACCTAATTAAACATAGCTTTTCCGGTTATTATTTCGTATATTTTAATGTACATATCAATAATTCAAAAACTGCGATTATGAATGTCATATCAACTTGCCTAACCGGAACTGCAACGATTCTGACGTGCAGAAAAATCGCTCAATCATTCAGCGAGAACATCTACGAACTCTCTTCCATCAGACGGAACTGGTCGCCTGATTACGCTTCTAACCTGAAAGAACGGATTGACAGAATTATGAACCAGTATTTTACTCACGAATCGATTAGTGAGCATCTTGAAATGCACAGCCAGTTTTATGAATTGATGGTTGCTGCGCTGAAAGATGTTAGCGTTTTTCGGGCTGAGTTAAAAGTTGATTTCAAGCATGATAAAGATTTTCTGGATGAAACTTTTGAAAATCTGGGATATGTTGATTTTTTCAGCGAAGCTAAAAATGGAGACCTCTTCAGCCTTTACAAAATGATGGCTACGTTTAAACGTAATATGACTCCGGAATTACACCAAATAATCCGGTCGAGAGGTATTAACGAGAATTTGGTGACTCGGTTGCTTTCTTATAAGGAACAGTTGAAAGATTTAAAGAATTGCTTCGATATTTCGCATGGGAAAGATCAGCTGAGTGCTGAACTGAAGCATGAGATTAATGCCATTTATACCGAGGTAAAAGATATTTGTCGTATTGCCAATGCTTATTATGAATTTGATCCGGCACAGCGTGACAGGTTTAATTTCTACAAAGTGATGATCAAACTTAAAAAGTCGGCCTTTGAAAAGGTATAAATATGATGGTTTAAAGGGATAGTTTTTTTGTTTGAAAAAAAAGAATGCTGGGGAATAAAAAACTCCCCAGCATTACTTTTTATAACAGAATTCCAATCAGTAATTGACTGAAATTATTCCTGATCATCAGTTTCCTCATCCTGAATTTCCTCTTCCTCTTCTTCATCCGCATTGTAAACTACATCAAGATCTTCGTCTTCAAAAACCTGAGGTTTGGTTACTTCTTTCAAAGGCTTCAGATTTGAAGGAACAGGCTTATTGGCATCATCACCAAAATAAGGGAATACATCCACAATATTACATACAGCCAGTGAAGTAGTTTGATAAGGCACCAGGATATACGATAGGCCTTCTTCAAGGCGCTGCAATGCCTGTTTAATATCGTCGGCAGCAACGAGGAAATAGTTGTTTATTTTCTTTTCCTTTCCGGCATTTTCGTCAATGGTAACAATGGCAATTTTGGCTTTATACCACCATTCACCTTCTTCGTGCGGGAATATTTCAACGATGTTTGATTTCTTGATGTTATCGACAACGAATTCGCCGCGAACCATTGTTTGTAATTGCTGAATAATCCGTGTTTCAGCATCAGTGAACGTGACGGCATCTACCAGGTAAACTTCGCTTACCTTACGCTCACGGCCATCATCGTCAATTTTTACATATTTTACTTTACACTCGAACCAGGTTTGCATACTTTAAAATTTTGATCTGCAAAGATATTTTCTCCCTTCGGATTTCAGAGAGAAAACCCGAATAGTTTTGCACAAAAGGTAGAAGGAATGAATGATGGATGGACTGATTTTAATTCAATCCTTCAGTAATTCAGGCCATCAACTTATCAGCCATAGCGTTAGCTAAATCAATGCATTGCTGATATTTGTCGGCTTTTAATGTTCCCTTTTCTTCAACAGGCTGATAAACCAACTCCCATTTAATGTTTTCGGCAAATTTTTGAAGGTTTTTAACACCACCACCATTCCATCCAAACGATCCGAAAATGCCAAGCAAATGGTCTTTAATTCCGTAGTGTTCAATTTTGGTTACCAGGTTCTCTACTGAAGGGAAAAGCTCGTTGTTGTAAGCTGCACTGCCAACAATAAATGCCTTGTATTTAAAAATGTCGCTGATAATGTATGATGCATGTGTTTTTGAAGTATCGTAAACCCTGATGTTTTTCACTCCCCGAACAGCAAGCTGACGGGCAATCACATCAGCCATTTTTGCGGTGTTTCCATACATCGAGCCATATACGATTACTGCTCCAGGTTCGGTAGTGTAAGTACTCCATTTTTCGTAGCGATCGAGGATATAGTTAAGGTTGCTCCTCCAGATTGGTCCGTGGGTTGCAGCCAGCATTTTTACATCCAACGTCTGAACTTTTTTCAGTGCACGCTGTGTATGCGGGCAATATTTACCTACAATGTTGGTAAAGTAACGCATCAGTTCTTCTTCGTAGTGCGCCAGGTTCAGTTCATCGTCGAAAACTCCGCCGTCGAGTGTTCCAAACGAGCCAAAAGCATCACCTGTAAACAAAATCTTATTTGTGTTTTCAAAAGTCACCATTGTTTCGGGCCAGTGAACCATGGGGATTGTAGTAAACGACAATCGGTGTTTCCCTAGTGGTAGTTCCGAATCGTCATAAACTTCCAGCATCTTTTCACTGAGTTTATAATAGTTGGCCACCATGTCGAAGGTCTTTTTATTGCCAACCAAGGTAATTTCAGGATACTTTGCAACAACAGCTTTCAAGGCTCCTGAATGGTCGGGCTCCATATGGTTAATCACCAGGTAGTCAAC
>JAJZSZ010000016.1 GCA_021849365.1 Bacteroidota bacterium
GGCCAACGTCTGGACAGTTGACGATAGCTTGTTTATGGATTATTTTCTTGCCCGGAATATCGATTACATAACGACCAACGAACCAGAACTTATGCTCTCGAAAGTTCCGGACAACATCCACCGGCCGGAATGGCAGTTGGTTTGGAATGATGAGTTTAATTACGACGGATTACCCGATAGCGCCAAATGGACCTACGAGGTTGGCGGGCATGGCTGGGGCAATAACGAAAGGCAATATTATCTTGAGAAGTCAATTGAGAACTCAGTCGTGAAAAATGGGGTACTGAGCATTATTGCACTCAAAAAACAGTATAAAAATCAGAACTACACGTCAGCAAAGCTGACGACGTACAACAAGCTGTCGATTCATTATGGCAAAGTTGAAGTAATGGCAAAATTACCCAGAGGAAAAGGCAATTGGCCTGCAATCTGGATGCTTCCGGAAAGCTACCAGAAAAAGACAGAACCCTGGCCGCTCTGTGGTGAGATCGATGTTATGGAGCACGTGGGAAACAATCCTAATTCGATACATACATCCCTTCATTCAGAACTCTATAATCACATCAAAGGAACCCAGGTCACTCATTTTGCAAAGCTGGCCGACGTTTTCGATTCGTTTCATAAATATGGAATAGAGTGGACAAAAGAATACATCAAGTTCTTTATAGATGACAAGCTGTTCTTCGAGTCCCGTAAAGGCCAGGACGGCAGGGTATCGTTAAACGAGGGCTGGCCTTTTGACAAACCGTACTACTTGATCCTGAACCTTGCCATTGGAGGTGGTTGGGGTGGAGAAATAGATGATACAATCTTTCCAAATGAAATGCAGATAGATTATGTCAGAATCTATCTGCCCGCTCTTCCGAATTCACTTAACGATTGACAATAGTTAGCCCAGAATAGATAGCGGCACTTTTGGGCAAGGGATTTTTCAATCCACATTTGATGATTCAATAGGATCTCAATCTATCTCTTTGTCTCCCATGACAAAGGGGTGTCTTTCTCTGGAATAGCTTGACTGCTGGATACGCAAACAAGGCGTAAATCAGGTTATAGAAAATATAAATTCCAATCACAGTGCTATCGGTTAATCCAGTTTCTTTGCCTTTTAACAAAAGGAAAACGTCTGAACTGTTGAATAAAGCAAAAGCCAGTAGCCCGATCACAACTTTCCGGTAAGCTAAAGGACTTTCTTTCAATATCCAAAAAATGAAAAAATAGATATGGTAGTTTGGGATTTATCTTTCTGTTTTTTCTTTTCTTTCAGGTAAAACGATGCTGTCATAGCAAGAAGACCCGGAAAGAAAGCTATATAGAATAGTGTTTTGTAATCATCTGGCCTGAGCCCAAGATAAAGCAAGGCTAACAATGGTCCAAGTACGGCCCCCAGTGTTTCCATTGAACGGTGGAACCCGAAGATTTTGCCTTTTGTAGTAGGAGTGGCTTGGTCAGAAAGGATTGCATCGCGCGCACCCGTTCGAACACCCTTGCCAAAGCGATCTATTGTGCGGGCAAAGAATATCCATAGCGGAAAAACGAACATGGCCATCATCGGTTTCGAGATTGCACTCATAGCATATCCGATTTGCACAAAAGGAACTCGTTTACCCGAATTGTCAGATAATTTTCCGAAATATCCTTTGCTAAGTCCAGCGGTGGCTTCAGCAATGCCTTCAAGTATTCCGATCAGAACTACCGAAAACCCAATGGTTTTAAGGTAAATGGGCATAATAGGATATAGCATCTCACTTGCAGTATCTGTAAATAAACTCACCAACGATAAAATCCAAACGGTATTTGTAATGTATTTCATGTTTTAGTTTAAATCAAGCAGAACTTTCCCTGAATCTTTCAACAAGCCCACTGACCATTTGATGATCACAAAAGAGCTAATCGTGGCTCCTAGTGCATCGAGCCACTGAATATTCCAGAGCATTGCCCCCACCAAGGCAACAATAGCGGTAACGCTGGTCAGAGCGTCGGCAATAACATGTAGATAGGCAGCCTTAATGTTGTGATCCGTTTCTTCATGTTCGTGATGCAAAATAAATGCACTGGCAATGTTAATGATAAGTCCAATAATTGCTACGAATATTGCTTCTTTATACTCAATGGGTGAAGGATTTAATATACGGTTTACTGCTTCATAAAGAATTACAAAGGCAAAAATCAGCAACATCAAGCCACTGCTATAGCCCGATAGTGAAAGAATCTTGTTTTTATTTCCTTTATACAGACCGTTTGCTGTAACTTTTCGCACCCAAACATAAGCCAGCCAACTTAATCCGATGGCCAGCACATGCGATCCCATGTGAATTCCGTCAGCTAAAAGCGCCATCGAATGTGTCGATACTCCAAAGGCAATTTCAACTACCATAGTGATTGCGGTTATTCCAGCTACCCTAAGGGTCTTTTTCTCGTGAGAGTGTGAAGGCTCCATGAATAAAGCATCTATAAAGATTAATTTAGTTACAAATCTAATCGTAATTATTTTAATCGCTCCAATGTTGTCGTTGATAGATGTTTCTCATGAATCAGGAAGTAAATAAAGAAAGAATTGTTCCAATTCTTACAGTTAGATTATTTTACAAAGCATAATTTGCGCTAAGGGTTTATTTGATTTCAGTAGTAACTGGTTGAAGCATCAACAAATGTTAATCTAAATCTTTACAGATTAGCAATTATAAAATCGCGTTAACGAATTAATTAATCCGAAGGCATCCAGAATTTAAATGTTGTCCCTTTTCCTACTTCTGATTCAACCTGAATTTGACCTCCCATGAGTTCTACCAGATTTTTTACAATTGATAATCCAAGCCCAGTGCCACCGTACAATCGGGTTGTTGAATCGTTGGCTTGCCGGAACCGTTCAAAGATTGTGGATTGTATAGACTTTTCAATGCCTATTCCGGTGTCTGACACAAAAAAGGATATTTTTTGCCCTTTAACTTCTATTACTCCAAATTCAATCTCGCCCTGGTGAGTAAACTTAATGGAGTTGTTCAGTAAGTTGCTCAATATTTGATTTAACCTTACCTTGTCTGTATTAAGTGAAATTGGTTGATCAGGAATACTTAACTTTAGTGCGATATTTTCTTTTCCGGTTTCTGAAATCTTACATTGATATTGAGTATAAAGTTCATTTAATGTTTTCGACAGATCAAATGGTTTTTTAAAGATTTTCACCTGCCCGGTCTCAAGCTTGGAAATATCCAATATGTCATCAATAATATGAAGTAGGTTATCTGCATTCCGATTAATGATGGCGGTGTATTCTTCCTTGACTTCCTGAGGCAATTCTCCGTCTTCGGTAAGCATGTCAGAGAATCCCAGAATTGCATTGAGCGGAGTTCTAATTTCGTGACTCATATTGGCGAGGAAAGCTGATTTCAGACGATCACTTTCTTCTGCTTTCTCTTTAGCTATTTTTAGGTCAGTAATAATCTTTTTCTTTTCTGTAATATCTTCCTTCGCTTCTACAAAATGAGATATATTTCCTCTTTTATCAATAATTGCAGAGATAACGGCACTCTCCCAATAAAGTTCCCCATTCTTCTTACGGTTATAGAATTCACCCTTCCATTCATTCCCGCTGCGGATAGTTTTCCAAAGATTATCATAAAACTCTTTAGAATGTTTTCCTGATTTTAATATGCCGGGGGTCTTCCCAATTACTTCGTCAGCAGTGTAGCCAGTTATTTCCGTAAATTTCGGATTTACATATTGAATAATCCCTTTGGGATCGGTAATCACAATGCTGACTGGGCTTTGATCAGTTGACCTACTAAGGAGCTGAAGAAGATCTTCAGCCTTTTTTTTCTCAGTGATATCGTGGACGATTGAATGGAAATATTCTTTGTCTTTAAATTCAATTTTGCTTGTATAAACTTCTACCTCTCTGATTGAACCATCTGCCAACAGGTGCCTATATTCGGTCTGCTTATTTTTGGAATTTTGACTAATTAGAAATTCTTTGTTAAACTCATCTTTAGAGAGAAGAACTATTTGTTGGATATTCATTTTCCGGAGTTGTTTTCTGGAATAGCCGTAAAAGGACACTGCTGCATGGTTTGCATCCACGATGTCTCCGGATTGCTGGTCAATGAGCAATTTTACTGCAGCATGGTTTTCAAACAGATTTTTATAACCCTTTTCGCTCTTTTTAAGGGCTTCGAGGGTTTTTCTCGATTCAGTTATATCTAGATTGACACCTCTTAACTTAATGAGTTCTTCATTTTCAAATTCAGGAATGATCTTATTAAGTACCCACTTGACATGTCCATTCGGCAGAATAATTCTGACTTTCATCTCGATTGGGCTTTTGCAGGACATAATCTTTGCATAACCCCGATCGATCAGATACAAATCATCGGGATGAATTCTGTTTCGGAAATCTTCATAACTGGGAACAATCTCAAACGGTTTTAATCCAAATAAACGATAACAGTTCTCGGACCAGATTGATTCATTTTTAATTACATCGAACTCCCAGTCGCCCATTTGTGCAATTTCCTGGGATTCTTTTAACGACTTTTCACTTTTCTTAAGTGCTTGCTGTGCATTGTTGCGATCTGTAAAATCCTGATAGATTATCTGAAATTGAGAAGCACCGTCCCAATCAATCATTTTCCGAATAACGTGAATATGACGGATTTGTTTGTCGGGACGAATAATGTCAACTTCGTATTCTGTTTCAACATGTTCTCCATTCTTTCGTTTTTCCCTTCTTTGTAAATGCTGTTTCAGACTCTCTGGGGTATAGCGTTTTTCAATAGGCGTATTTATATATTCTTCCAGACTGCAAAATCCATACATCAACAGTAACGTCTGATTGACATAGAGCGTTTGTCCGCTGGATGATACGATTCTCATTCCCAAAGGAGACTCATCCATCGATCGCCTGAAGTTTTCTTCAGACTGGCGCAAAGCTCTTTCAGCCATTTTTCGCTCGGAGATATCAGTTATTGTTCCAATGTAACCTATGAGCTGTCCTTGTGAATTTAATTCAGGAACCGCCTCTCCGGTAACCCAAACCACTGTACTATCCGACCTTATGAAACGGTATTCTGCATCCGATCCTGAAGAGTGTTTTGTTGCGTTGGTCCATCCTTGCCGTATTTGTTCAACGTCTTCAGGATGTACTGCCTTGTGCCAACCATTACCCAAAGCTTCGGTAAAAGTTAATCCGCTTAAATCCAGCCATTTGGGATTGACATAAGTAGTGTAACCATCTGGCCTTGTCCTGAATATTCCAACCGGAGAATTATCGGCCAGTGTGTGGAATAATCTTTCTCTTTCGATTAATTCATCTTCTGCCAGTTTACTTTTTGTGTAATCATTGGCGATGGTCATCACCTCCCAAACAAAACCAGTCTCATCGGTAAGAGGAATGCAGGTAATATTCAGGTGTCTTTCTCCAACGTTTGGGATTGGAATCAATAATTTAAACTTTTGGGCTTCTCCTGTTGCCAAAGTTCCAGCCAGTACAGGCAAATAGTCTTTGATTACCTCCTGATCCCAGATTTCGGCGTCGGTAAATCCAATAAAATCAATGACTGGTCTTTGGCTGACCTGAAACATTGCATCATTGACATACTGTATTTTTAGGTTCCGATCATATATTACAACAACATCCGGAATATTCTCAACCGCTCGACGAAACCTTTCACGACTTTCATGCATCTGCCTGAGCATAGCTCTCTCGGCTGTTTGATCTCTGAACACTAATACCACGCCAACTATTTTGCCCTCATCATCCCGAATAGGAGCCCCACTATCAGCAATCGGAATTTCAGCACCTCTTTTTGAAATTAATAAGGTGTGATTCGCCAGGCTAACAATTACACCTTCCTGCAGGATTCGCGGAACGGGGCACTCCACTTTGAGCCTTGAATCTTCATTAATAATACAGAATATATCTTCGATAGGGCAGCCAACTGCATCAGTCTCTTTCCATCCGGTCAATTGTTCAGCCAGTGGATTCATAAACTTAACCTTCCCCAAACGATCTGTAGTCATAACTGCATCGCCTATACTATGTAATGTTGTTCGATACAGAGTTTCACTTTCCCTGATTTCCTTTTCTGCAAGGAACCTTTTTTTGTCAGTTGCCAATAATAGCCCCATAAGTAAAGTACCAACAGGTAATACTACCATGACAGGAACCCAGATATTTTCGATGACTGTTAATCCAGTTGGCCATGGTAATAATAATTGACAGGTTAACATGAACAGGTGAGAAATAATACCCATTCCCCAAAGGGTGTGTATTTTAAGTTTTTCTGGTTTATTCTGATGATAATAGCGAAAAGCAAAGCCAACTAAAACCGAGGTTATAATAGTTGCTGTTCCCGCCCAAATACCGGCACCTCCCAAGTAAATACGATAAGCGCCAGCGATCAATACAGCAATAACTCCGGTGATTCCCCCTCCAAACAAGCCCGATAAGGTAAGCACAATTGAACGCCCATCGTAAATGACGCCGGTATTATAATGAATTGACATTTTCATCGCTGCAACAGCAATGGTTCCAAATAACAGACCACCTAATATTTTGAAGTTTAAAGAATCAGATTTGCAAATGCGGTTCAATAATCCATAAAGAACGGATAGTGCAATAAGTAGAGATGAATTTTGGATTAGGTCGTTAAGCATCTTACGTTTTTATTTGAATGAAGGACCTTTTATTTTGAATTGACAACTATCAAAAATAATCAATTAATAAAACGAATTTAACAGTTTAGCAGTTGTCTTTTGGATTGTGTCTTATTTTGTTTGGAAGTACTCTATTTAATAGCGAATACATTGTATTCGCTATTGAGATAATAAATAAGATAAGTCTCGACTTTTAAAGAAAATACCCGATAAATAACTGAGAGATGAAAGTTATTCCCCGAGTCTCTAAGAGAAGCATTACACTTAATGGTTTCTAACAAAAATTGGACGATTTAAGGTCCACATTTAGAGTATTTTAAGTTTTGTAAGTTCGAGCTTTTTGATCGAAGATTTTGATGTTGTGTCAAAATTTATGAAGAAAGAAGCGAAGAAAAACTCTCCTAAGGGAGAAACAATCTACCGACAAATCAGGAAAATTAGGCTGTCGATTTTACTTTTTGACTGCCTCAACTCCACTTGAGATGTAATAACAAATCCGTTTAGGTTCAGTTACCTATCAATTGATCTTATAAATGTATGCTACTCAAGCATAGCCTGATTAACTTCTTCATTCATATTCTCATTGAATGGTTCAAATGAGAGCTTAATCTGGTGTTTCCCCTTTGACAAATTGACGTGCACTGCATTTGTAAATCCCCAGTTAGACCACTCATTGGTTCCTCTTTGTGGAAGTAAAATTGTTCCTGAGCAGTTTCCATCAACCGTCAATGTGCGAATTGCACATTTATTTTCGGTGTTAATGGGGCCATTGCCATTAGCGTAGCGGAAGTTGATAGCATAGGTTCCTGAGTTATATACATCCACCGGAATCGTAATAATGCGGTTCAGGGTCTTGCTGATTTCCACAAACCCATCCCCCTGAAAGTTTTTGAAGTTGAAGTTGGCTTTCGGTGCAAATTTTTCAACTTCATAAATCTTGCCTGAATTGCCATTGGCAACTACCACCGGTTCGGAGGCAAAAGATGACACGTTTCTTGAATCTATTGCCATTACCTGATATTCACCATAATTCGAATCAGAAACTTTTACTGAAGTTTCAGTAGTTTTTTTCAGTAGTTTCCCGTTTCTTAAGATCTGGTACAATTTAGCATTCTCAACCGGTATCCACGAAAGTTTACCGTTAGAATAGCTTGCAACCGGCACATCCGGAGAAGTATAGTTGGCTACTTTGTTGATTTTTGATCCAACTGAATCCCGATCTGACAAAACAATTTTGATGGAATGAGTTCCAGCCAAAGTACAAGGAATTGCTGCAACTACGCGTGTCCTTCCATCCAATTCAAACAATTTAATTTGACTGCCAAAACCTTCCATTTCGATATTCAAAACTGCCTGGCGATATTTGAAATTTGCAAGCGAACGCTTTCCTCCCAGCGCTTTGGGTACAAAAGGATGAAACACAAGGCTATCGGCACGGAAATCTATGCCGCACAAAACCTTGTGAACCAGAGCCAGACTTCCTGAAAGGCTCCAAAGCATGTTGTCGGAGTTGATTTGTGTTCCGGCAAAATCGCCACTGTCGGCAACGTAATTTTCTTTGTTGGTCAGGAAAAGGGCGGCAGGACGATAAACAGCCGCAATCGATTCCAGTACCGAATTCTCGTTGCCTGCTTTGGCCGAAGCAAGCGCCCAGTAGGATTGAACGAAGGGCCAAACTGCATTGTTGTGGTAAGGTGGAATCCCCGGTACCTGCGGATAAATGCACGAAATACCAAAATCGGTTACCGGGGTTCTTTCTGTAACCGATTTTTGCTTTTGCGTGACGGCAATACCGAACCAGACACACAGCGCTTCGCCCAGTGCTTCGGCTCGTGGCGACAAATATTTGAAATTCCTTCCATATAGATATTGGCCGTAATAACCTTTGTCGTTCATCCATAAATGAGTATTGATTCCCTTTTTAATTGAAGCCGCAATCCGGTTGTACTTATTGGCGGCCTGCTGATCCTTCAATAATTTAGCCATTTGAGAGAGAACAGTATTTGCCTGATAATGGACCGCGTTCGTTCCCAGATTTTCCGATTCGTAAATATCCACCGGTTGCATCCATCGCGGGTAGGTCTGTTCGCGCCAGTCGAGGAACGAAGATTCGCCACGCGTTAAGCCAGTTTCCTGATCGTATGCATTTTTCAGATCATCCTCCACCGAATTTTTAACAATGGTATAAGCCTGTCGCAACCAATCCTGATCGCCCGTTACTTTATACAATTCCCAGGCAGCCACAGCCCAGATCATGCGGTCGGTCGATGCCGGATAAGCTCCGCCGGTGCCTGTATCCTGAATGATGCGACCATTTTTCACCTTCCGGAGTAAACTGTATTTTGCCACTTTGGGTTGCAAATGTGCCATAGACAGAATGATACTGTAACTGATGTCGCGCGTCCAGACTCCCGCCCTTTCTTTGCCCGTGCGAAAGGTGCTGTCGGGTTCCACCGCCTTGATCATTTCTTCAATCGCCAGGTTATAAATAGCGTCCGAAATCATATAATCTGATTTGTACTGCGGAAATGCAGAAATATCTTTGGTGAGTTTCCATTGTGCAGCAGTTCGTTTTTCGTTGCTTTTGGCATTCATTATCAGAGTTGTTTCAAAGATGCCGTCTCCATCCGGGTCTTTCAACTGTAATTCAGCCCGGTTGCCCAGGTTGTTGAAGTCCCACATCAACGGGGCTGCGCTTCCGGCAACATAAACGCCTTTGAAATCGGCCTGATACAATTTATCTCCATTGAAAAGTGTATAAAACCCTTTTTCTTTGAAAGAGGTGAGAACTTCGCGCATGTCAAGACGAATGGTCCAGTGTATGTTGGGCGGCAGATTAACGCTGTCGGGCGCCGGAATGGTTTGAATCAGTTGCTTCCCGAATTGAACGGTCGTTGCGCAACTCCCATTTTCAGGTTGCAGCGTAATTTTGTGGTCTTTTCCTGAAGTCATCTCGTTGTCACGAAGGTTGATGCTGAATTTGAACTGAATTGCAGGACTGTACTTGTCCGCTTCCGGACTGCGGTAACTCGAACTCATTTCTCCGGAAGAAATTACCGTTGCCTTAAAATTGCCTTGTTCGACCCGATTGTTGAAAATGCTGTAGGCACCGGATTTATAAATTGCCTTTTCATTGGTTTGAGCAAAGGCAACGGCTTGCAGGCTGCAGATTATTGCTGTCAGGAATATATCTTTGAAGTTCATTTGATATTATTTTTTGATGACAATTTCTGCCGGAAAATCTTTATCCTGAAATCTGATCCAACAGGTATTGGACAATTTATCCCAGCTCCAAACAGCTTTATCAGTGGTTTCGTACCAGCCCTTTTCAAGCTTATCCCAGCCAGTCTGCTTCAGTTTGACAGAATTCAAAACAACCGCCCCAGGCGCTTTCTCTAAATGTATTTTAATTCCGATGTTCCGGTCGGTTTTGGGTTTGTACCCGTTTTCATCGCGACGCAAAACGCTTATCTTCCATTCATACCTGGTTGATACGCATTTTACATCAGTTTTACTACAAATGTCTTTTTTGTAATTGTTGGTTTCGCCATCGTCTTCGTAGAGCGAAAAAGTAGCCGAACGGCCTTCTGCAGCCGGAAACACATCGAACCAAACCGGTGCATTTTTCTTCTCCCCTATATATTGCATCACCGGCATTTGCGGGATAACAGAACCGCGCTTTACAAAAACCGGGATCGTGCCTAACAAAACCGGATAATCAACCCACTGTTTTCCCTGAAAACTTTTTTTCGGATTATTAAAATCAATCCATTCTCCTTCAGGCAAGTATATTTTTTTTGAGGTGGCTTCTTTTTCGACTACCGGGGCGACCAGCAATTCCTCACCAAACATGAATTCGGAATTCAGGTTAAACGTTTCCGGATCATCCTGGTATTCCAGCATCAACGCCCGCATCAAAGGCAATCCGGTATCGTAGCTTTGACGGGCATAGGTGTATATGTAAGGAAATAACCGATATTTCATCTCGATGGCTTGTTTGCAAATCGTTTCGGCCTGACTGCCAAAGAGCCACGGTTCAACCGCATTGTTCCCTTCGTGGTGAATGCGGCTCAACGGATTGAACGCGCCAAACTGCACCCATCGCACGTACAGTTCGCTCATGGCTTCATAATCTTTGATGTCGCCGCAATAGCCCGAGATGTCGCAACTCCAGAACGGGATTCCACTCATGCCAGCCGATAGCGCCAACGAAACCTGGTTTTCAAGTTTCTTCCAGCCATCCAGAACATTGTTCCCGTCGCCCGAATCGCCCGACCAGCCGAAGGTGTAGCGCTGCATACCGGCAAACGCCGCGCGGGTCATCTGGAAAATCCGGATGTTGGGATTTCGCTTTTCGAACTGTTCGGTTACCACTTTGTCCCAGGTCAACCCAAAAACATTGTGAATTTCGTTGTGCATACCCAGATGGTGTTTCATAAACAGCCGATCTGCGCTTTCTTCGTTGCTCCAGGCAGGTTCGCCCATGTCGGTCCAGAAACCCCGGACGCCATCGTCCAACACTTTTTGCTGATACTTTCCCCACCAGTCGGCCACTTCAGGATTGGTAAAATCTACCACGCCACAATTACCACCCCAGGGCCAGGGCATTTCATAGGTTTTCCCGGTACGGATATCTTTGGCAAAGTATCCAAGCGAATCGGCTTCCTGCCATTGGGTTTTCGCATTTGGCGAATTTGCCGAGTGCCAGTCGGTTGAGTTGCCTTTCGAAATCACCGGGTCCTGCGAAACGATGATTTTGAAACCCATGTCAGCCAGATCAGCTACCATCACCTTTGGATTTTGATAGGCCCCGGGGTTCCATTTAAAATCCTGAAGATGCTCAGTCCAGCCAATATCCTGATAAATAATGTCGCAGGGAATTTGTCGGTCGCGGTAGCCTTTGGCTATCTCGCGGGTCAGCTTTTCGTTGGTGAGCAAACCACGGCATTGCGCGAAGCCCAACGCCCATACCGGCGGCACGATTGGGCTCCCGGTCAGTTCCATATACCGGTTAATGATTTGCTTATAAGTCGGACCAAAAATGAAATAATAAATCATCTCGCCGCCCGGGGCTGAAAAGGAGTAGCAGTTCTTGTCGTCAGCGCCAAAATCATATTCAGTTTTAAAAGTATTGTCGAAGAAAATTCCATACCCGGCACTGCTCATAAAAAATGGAATGCTTTTGTAGAGCGGGTCTTCGTTCACCTCATAGCAGGGTTTATCGCTGTTCCACATTTTAAACCTGCTGCCAACCCGGTTGATTGGCCCGTTTTTTTCGCCCAGACCGTAAATTCGTTCGCCCGCACGAAGCGTTTTGAAGCTGCTTATTTTCAGCGAATCCTTTTCGAATCCCCGGTTTTGGAAATCTTCCATCAGCAACTTCTGGTACTTGTCGAAGACGCGAATCTGGAAAGGCGATTTCGTGATCCGGACAATCAAGTCGCTGGTATAAACTTCGTAGCTGCCGGGTTGTTCCGAAATATTCAGTTTTTCCGATTTATTCCCTTCCTTAATCACCGCAAACGATTGGTTGTTCCGGCTAAAATTGTCCTGATCGTACCAGATTTTCAGGATACCCGAACTGATTTGTTCCAACTGAATCTGAAGGTTGTTCTGGCAGGTGAAAATGGCCTTGTTTCCTTGTACAGCAACCGACACACAATTCCCGGGAGTTATTTTCGACTTGGAATTTTGGGCAAAAAGCGAACTCATCGACAGCGTCAGGACTGTCAGAAATAAAAATAATTTTCTCATTAGTTAAATAATTACAAATCAAATTTTCAGAATTAATATTCCACCACGATCATGTCCCAGTACTTCAGCTCAGGAAGAATAAAACTGACCTTGTTGCCGGTTTGAATGAAATTGAGCGGACGGGAAGCGCCACCGACAAAATCCGGTGAACCTGTCCATATCCTTTTTACTGAAGCATCGCTGGTCAATGTCAGCCGGGCATCGCTGATGACCACAGGAGTGGCCTGAATGCCTTGACTGTCGCGCCAGTTCTGCGTTTTCGAGTTGGTAAAATTGATGAGGTGAATTACCTGCGTTCCCGAAACTTCTTTCCCAAAAACGGCAACCATTCCCTGGTAAGCGGGCCAGGTTGCAACGTTCATTTTCCCGTCGTCCGAAGTCAACGCGACTGAATTGAATGAACCACCGTCGCGAAGCAGATTTTCGTAGGCAACCATAAAATCGTAATAATCCGGCAGGGCGTTTTTGAGATCATCTTTCATGCTCAGGTTATTATTCGGGAAATATTCTTTCCCCAGCATGTGCTCGCCCAATTCCAGGTGCGCCCCGCCAAAGGCGAAGATCACCGCATCGGCCATCAACACCGAGGGTGTGTTGAAAAGTCCTTTATTATTGGCCAGGTCGTAATTCATGTAGGCCGCCAGTACCGTATTTTTCGCATTGCCGCTGAGCATGTTGTTTTGCCGGATCAGGTTGTCCAAATCGCTGAAATTTTCGAACGGGCTCAAGACTTCGGTGTAAAGAAACCCGGGCGAAGCTACAGCGATGCCCTGCTGCCCATATTGGTTCACGGCATTCATCACCACATCTTTTCCCGGTTCATCGGTTTTAACAGCTTTGATAAACGGCTCGTATGTTTTGGACAAATCGAGATAGCTGCCATCGTATTTGTACCGGGCGCCTCTGTCGCCCAACTGGTCCATGTGGAAACCATCAAAATTCAGGTACTGATAAACCTTTTTGTTTTCGTTGATCAGGTACTGTTGCCATGCCTGATTCGACAGGTCGAGCAGGTAAATGTTGCTCAAGAACGGTGGCGAAAGCGGATGAAAATCGCGGTTTACATGTGTGTTGTCGGTGTAAACGTACCATTCTTTCTGAACTCCGTCGGCTTCGGCATTGTCCCACGCGCCGTAAATCAAATTGTAAAACATGGCTTTCATGTTGTAACTATGGGCAACGCTGATATATTTCTTTATTGTATTGAAATAGATATCCCGGTTAATAATATCTTTCCATGTGGCAGCAGGTGTTGAACCTGATACAGGTAACGGCTTATGGTGTTTGTTTTGCCAATCGTAAAACTGAAGCCCGTTGATGTGAAACTGGTTCAGGTTGCCGATTACACCATTTATTTCCGCATCACTTAACTGGGGAAATTTGGACAGAAAGCCATACCGTGGAAACTTCTTCCAGTCCGACGAGACATCGATGGCAACGGTTGCATAAACGGTTTCTGTGCCGTTACCGGTTGAGTAAACTTCGGCCATATAGCCTTTGTAATCGGTTGCCGGTGTTTTCCATTTCCAGGTCGAAGCGGTTACTGATGATTCTGCCAGTACCGAGTTCAGGTATTTGTACCTCACTTTTGCCGAAGCGGGAAGCGAAGAATTATCAATGGTAAATGTAACCTCATCGCCCGGATTATATGCAGCTTTGTCGGTAGCAACGGAGACATTGCTGTATGATGGCGTCGCCGGATTGGCCGGAACTTCAGTCGGCGTTGCATTTGAATCATCTTCGTTTTTTTTACATCCCGACAAAGAAGCTACAACCAAACCTATTAAAACAATTTTTCTGATTCTCATCAACCGGATTTTACGCGTTACTTCTGATTCGTTCTCACGACAGTTAATTTTTGGGTGGCCACACTATTGATCAGGGCCACCCAAAAAGATCATTATTTCTTCTGAATACTAATCGAAAGAGTTTCTACATTGGCCGTAACCACGTAATTTCCTTCCGCAGTGATGTTCCATTTATTGTCGTCGGAAGCTCCGCCTTTGTGCAGGTACATGTGGGTATCGTCGGTTTTCATGTACATATCCTGCCCCCAGTCGGTGTTTCGGTTAACAGGGAATTTGAACTCACCGGCAACCATCGGCCCGGTGTAGGTGAAAATACAGCCATCGGTAGCATCCTCAGCCAATTCAACTGCCTTGTCGATGCTCCAGCCAACCGGTGTGGCGCTGCCTACCATGTACAGTTTCAGGCGGTTAATTGAAATTGTATTATCGAGAAGGTTTAATGTGATTGTATAGTAACCTTTTTTGGTAACGGACCATTTGTTATCGTCGGAAGCCCCACCTTTGTGCAGGTACATGTGGGTATCATCGGTTTTCATATACATGTCCTGGCCCCAATCGCTATTCCGGTTTACGGGGAATTTGAATTCGCCGGCATTCATTACACCGGTGTAAGTAAACAGGTACGGATTGTCGGCATTCTGAACCAATTGTGTGGCTTTCGAAATATCCCAACCATTGGGGGCAGCGCTACCAACCATATAAAGTGAACTGTAAGGCGGCAAATTCATTTTATTGATGACAATGGCAAGATCGAGCAAGCTAACCGTTACTTTATAAACGGCTGTTTCGTTGATTGTAAATTTGTTATCAGGCTGGTTGTCGCTGGTTCGGTAAACAATGTGCGAATCGTCGGCTCCCTTGTTGTACGATGGCAGGAATTGGCCTGAAGTGGTGATAAATTTCAATTCACCCGCATTCAAAGTTCCCTGAAAAGTAAATAGGGTAGGATCGCTTTGAGGCGTTAAGGCCAAAGCTTTACCGGCATCCCATCCGTTGGGCGATGCACTCCCGATCAGGTATAAGGTTTTGGAAACAGGCTGATAAGGAGTTGCCGAAAAGCTAAACCCCGCCATATCTTTTGTTTCCGGATTCGATGAAATTGTTGCTTCAACCTTTGCTTCCAATTGTGCTACCGCATTTGGCGTTACTTTCCATGTATTCAGGAGGTAATCGTTTAGCTCTGCAACCGTTATGCTCTTGGAATATACCCCTTTACCCATAGCGAAGCTTGCCGGATTGGCAAAGTTGTTTCCTTTTTTATCAATCTTCAGAATATAAGAGATCGAAGCTCCCGTACCTTGGTTGGTTCCGGTAGTCCAGGTAAAATTAACCGCATTGTTTGCAGCCTCTTTTTGGGTCAAAACTATCTCGCTTTTAGTTGCAGTCAAAGCCAGGGGTTCTGCTGTCGGAATTTTAAATTCATCGTATTTCTCGCATGAAGTGGCCAGCATGAATATGGCGGCTATCAAGCCAATTCTGGAATACAACCGATGGGCATTTTGCCTGAAAATGCGTTTTATATTTAGGTTTTTCATTTTTTCTGTGATTTAAAAGAAGTTAAAAACAGGAATTAATATCCGGCATTTTGGGTCAGGTTCGGGTTGGCATCGCGCTCTTTCTGCGGAACGGGGAACAATAAGAATTTCGAGCTTACATTCGACTTCCCGATTGATTTCAGGAAATCGATGCCATACTGACCATTATTGATCCGGATCAGGTCGAACCAGCGTTGTCCCTCAAATGCCAGTTCCATCCGTCGTTCGTGCAACACTTTTTCGCGGAAAGCATCTTTGGTCAATCCCGCAACATTTCCGAGACCGGCGCGGCTGCGTACTTCATTTAGCGGCGCTGCAGCTTCGGCAGTGCGCCCAAGTTCGTTTAGCGCTTCCGCTTTCATAAGCAGTACATCGGCGTATCGCAGCACCGGAAAATTAAGTGGACTGTTTTCGTAAGAACTTACTGCCGAAAGAGGAACCAAAAACTTGCGAAGATTGTAGCCGGTCATCGACCAGGATTTTTTGTAATCCTTGCCATCGAATTTTGGGCAGGCGTCATACAAAACGGTAACGTCCTTGCGTAAATCGCCCGCCTCATACGAGTTCATAAATTCCTGGGTAGGTTGGTTCCATCCCCATCCTCCGGCAACCAGATCGGAACCCCGCGGGCCTGTAAAGGTGCTTAGCCACGAAGCCTGGTTCTCATTACTCCAGAATCCCATGCCCGCATCGCCAACGTATTGTATCTCGAACAGCGATTCATTGGAGTTCTCGGTAGCCGAACTAAAGTTGTCGCAGTATTTGGCGTTTAGTGAATATCCGAGTGCCTTCACCTGGTCGCATAAATCCACTACTTTTTGCCAATCGCCTAAAGTAAGGTACACTTTGGCTAACATGCCAATGGCTGATCCTTTTGATGCACGGCCTACATCATTTCCTGTATACTGTTCTTTCAGGGGCAGCAGCGTAACAGCCTGGTTCAAGTCAGAAATAATCTGCTTATAAACCTCCGATTTAGGAGTTCTGAAAGGCCGCAGGTCATCTCCCGGTTCAACGGGTTTCAGCGTCAATGGCACATCTCCAAAAAACCTGACCAGGATAAAGTAGTAGTGCGCACGCAAAAAATAGGCTTCGCCCAACACCCGGTTTTTCAGGCTTTCGCCAATACTCATACCGGGAACCTTATCGAGAATAATGTTGCAGCGAAGGATGCCCGGCCACGGACCCCTCCATAAATCCAGGACGCCCTGGTTGTCGGATGCCGTTACAAAGTTTGCTTCATCCTGTGTTTCAATACCATCGGTGCCTCCACCTGCGCCAACAATGCTGTTCCCAGCCATAATATCGGTTGTCCACATGCGCATATTGTAAAGTTTGGGCCATTGCAAAGGCTGGTAAGCTCCGTTGATTGCCGAAATAGCATCGCTTTCAGTTTGAAAAAAGTTGGACGTATTAATCGAGTCTTCAGGAGATTTGGTTAAGAAGTCTTCGCTGCATGCAAAAATGAGTGAGACAAGTATCGCAATTGAAAAATATTTTTTGAGTTTCATTGTTTTTCGTTTTTTAGATGGTTAGAATCCAAGATTAACGCCAACGTTAAATGTGCGTGTTACTGGGTAAACATTGTTGTCGATGCCGCTCGTACCTACCTCAGGATCAAATCCTTTGTATTTAGTGAATGTAATGAGGTTTTGTGCCGAAACATAGAACCTGGCCGAAGTGAGCTGCGCCTTTTTCATCAGGAATTTGGGAACGGTATAACCCAATGTCACATTTTTAATTCTCAGGTACGAACCGTCTTCAATGTAACGGTCGGAAGGCCGTGTATTTTTATTGGGGTCGTTAAACACAGCCCGTGGCATGGAGTTGCTTGTGCCCGGTCCGGTCCAGCGGTTCAGTGTTTCAGTAGTCTGGTTTTGGGCTACGGCCATTGCTTCGCTCCAGAAACGGTTGGCATTGCATATTTTATTTCCGGCAATCCCCTGCAGGAAAATACTTAAATCGAATCCTTTAAAGGTAAAACTGTTGCTAAACGAAAACAGGACAGTGGGGTTTGGATTTCCCAGGTAGGTACGGTCTTTATCGTTGATTATTCCGTCGTGGTTTAAATCGACAAAACGGATATCACCAGCCGAAGTACGGTTATACGGATCATTTCCGGGAACCTGAACGGCATGGCTATCAACTTCGGCCTGCGACTGAAAAATGCCGTCGGTTTTAAATCCGTAGAAGAAATTAACGGGTTGTCCGGCCTGGATCAATGCCAGGTTCTGGTTCAAGCCAATACTCCCGCTCGACATCGGTATCGTATCGTTAATACTCAAAACTTTGTTTTGATTGAATGACACATTAAGCGATGAGTTCCATGTCAGTTTTCCGGTAAGGTTCCGGGTATTAACGGTAACCTCAATCCCCTTGTTTTCCATTTTCCCGGCATTGATCGACGGAACATACACATCGGAATATCCGGTAGAAACAGGAACCGACATGGGAACCAGCATTTTGTTGGTTTTTTTCAGGTACGCATCAACGGTCAGGTCAACTCTTTGGTTTAGAATTGTTGCATCGAAACCAATGTTCATCTGTTGCTGTTCTTCCCACTGTACATTCTGATTGGGCATTACTGTGGGTACTACTGCCGATACTATGCTGTTATTGAAGTTGTATTTTATGGTGTTTAATGCGGATGCAAAAGAATAGTTTCCAATCTCCTGATTCCCGGTTACACCATAACCGGCGCGTAGTTTCATGTCATTTATGAAACTGAATTTCTTCAGGAATTCTTCTTCCGAAATACGCCATGCCAGCGATGCCGATGGGAAAATGCCATATTTATTTCCTTCGCCAAAACGCGATGAACCATCGCGGCGAACAGTGGCAGTCACCAAATATTTGTCGGCAAATGTATAATTCACACGGCCCATGTACGAAAACAGCGCCCAACTGGCAGTGTTCCCCCCAACGGTGGGTTGCTGTGTCCCGTTGCTCAGTTGCTGTGTATTGTCGCTTGCAAAATTCTGTACCGAACTGTTTATAAAGTTATATCGGTTCTCCTGGGCGCTGGTACCAGCCATCGCTCCAATGCGGTGTTTGCCCGAAGTGTATTCGTAAGTAAAAGTATTATCCCAAACCCAGGTCAGGTTTTTGTTGTACTGCTGACCTAAATATGAATTTTCCTTCTTGCTGGTATCCCACTGATATTTGGGGCTCCAGGTACGCGAATCCCAAAAATTGGCCTGAAGGCCGAAGGTTGACTTGAATTTCAGGCCTTTGTAAATATCCAGTTCTCCAAAAATGTTTCCAATCAGGTTATATCCTTTGGTTGAATTCTTTACGGTTTTAGCTGAACCAATCGGATTAACTATGTCTCCATCATAGATTGGCTGAGCCACGGGACCCGAATAGCTTCCGTTTTCGCGAAACACCGGTTGGGTTGGCAAAGCAAGCATAGCGTTGCGTATGTTGTAATCACCACTTGTTTTGATATCATTATTCAAAGTCAGACTATTCCCGAGCCTTAATTTTGAATTTACTTTCGTATCGGTATTTAGCTGGAAAGTATAGCGCTTAAATCCAGTACTGGAAACAATACCTTGTTCGTCAAAATAATTTCCGGAAATATAGTAGTTGGTTTTTTCGCCGCTGTTGGAATACGACATGGAGTAGTTCTGCATTGGCGCTGATTTGATAAGACTTCCAATCCAGTTAGTTCCTTTGCCAAGACTTTCAGGGTTTGCAAAAGTTGGGTTTTTAATCATACCTGCATTTCCCAGAATATCGTTGTGCAACGAAGCGAACTGCGATGCATTAAGCATTTCAACCATATTGGTTTCTTGTTGAACGCCGTACGAATAGTTGAAATTCAATTGAGACTGGCCGCTCGTCCCCCGTTTGGTGGTCACAATTACAACGCCGTTGGCTCCGCGCGATCCGTAGATTGCTGTGGCCGAAGCGTCTTTCAACACCTGAAGCGATTCAATATCGTCCATATTCAATTGGTTCATTCCCGAGGCAACTGGCACCCCGTCGATAACAATCAGAGGGTCGCTGTTATTAATCGTTCCGACGCCGCGAATACGAAATTTTGCATCGGTTCCGGGAATTCCAGACGAGATGACCTGAACACCGGCAGCACGTCCCTGCAACGCATCGCTTATGCTGGGAACTGGCAATGATTTTAAATCGGTGGTTTTTACGACTGCCACAGAGCCAGTCAAATCTTTCTTGCGTTGAGTTCCGTAGCCAACTGCAACTACTTCTTCGATACCGACTGTTTCTTCAACCATGGTTACACTAATCATTGATTTTCCTGAAACTGCTACTTCCTGTGTTTTCATTCCCACAAACGAGAATTGCAAAATGGCATTGGCCGGAACATCTGCCAGTGAATATTTTCCATTGGCATCGGTAATGATTCCGTTGGTTGTGCCTTTTATAACCACAGAAACACCTGGTAACGGAGCACCTGACGAATCGATGACTTTACCGGTAACCGATTTTTGTTGCTGGTTATTCGCTGCCGAATCGCCGTCGAGGTTCGAAAGGATAATTTGCCGGTTTGCTACAGAGTAGTGAATATCAGTCCCTTTTAGCAATTCATCCAGGATTTCTTTTATAGTCTGGTTTGTTGCATTAATGTTCACCGTTTGATTAACATTAATCAAATCCTTGTTATACAGGAAAAAGAAATCAGATTTGTCCTCAATAGTCTTTAAAACATCTTCGAGCCGTTGGTTGTGTTGATTTATTGAAATTCGCTTCTGTTGAGAGTAGGAATTCAATGCCAAAACCTGTATCAGGCTGAGAAAAAAGCAGAATAGGGTAAATCGCAACATCCTGAAAATTTTTTTTAAGGCAGAACCTTTCCTTGCGGAAAAGGATATCGATACCTTTGGTTCTCGAAATTTTTCCATAAATTTACATTTGTAAGAGTGATTAATTAACTTGACTTCGCTCTGCAACCATGCAGGAAAGTGCCGCAAACACTTTCCTGCTTTGCATTTTATCGTTTAAGCTTTATTATTATTTGTTTCTTTTTTAAAATCCCATTTGATTCCTGTTCCCTGTTTCCTATTTGATAAATTATTGGTGTTGTCATTGCTATAAAACGCAAAACTTCTTCCAGAGGTTCTTCCTGGAAAGTCGCCTTAAGTCTCAAGTTTTTAAGTTCTTTGTCCTGTATAATGATTTCGGCGCCATACCACCTTTCAAGTTTTCGGACTGCTTGCTCAAGTGGTTCATTATCAATGACCAGATAGCCATCCTTCCAGGCCGAATAAAGTTTAGCATCAACATTCGTTGTGTTTAGCGAGTTTGTTTCACGGTTATATATAATTTTTTCACCTGGCCGAATTACTTTCTTAAATGCTTTTTCCGTATTGTTTATTTCTACTTTCCCTTCTTTCAAAACAACCTCGGTAACGAGTTCATTGGTATAGGCAGCTACATTAAATTTGGTTCCCAGTACTTTTATATCCATATCCTTTACTCCAACAGTAAAGTCTGAATGTTCCTTGTGCCTGACATTGAAGAATGCTTCACCTACAAGTTCAACCTTGCGGTGTTGGGTAAATTCCGAAGGATATTTTAGTTTGGCGCCGCTGTTTAACCAGCCTGAAGTGCTATCAGGAAGGACAAATTCAATCCGTGCGCCTTCAGGCACGTTAATTTCGAACCATGCTTGTGTGGTTGTTTGACTTGGCTTGGCGTAGAAATATAGCGAAGCAGAAAGTACAAGTGCTGGAATTAAGATGGCGGCTATCTGTCTGTAATAGAACCAAATATTCTTTTTCTTTTCTTTCCTCTTCTCCTCAAGTAAAATATGATACTGTATTTTTTCAAAAATCGGATGAAGCGATTTTGTGTCTGCATGATTTGCGAATCCTTTCCACTGATCTAACAATTGTTCTTCAACTTTCCCGTCATCTTTAACTTTGATAAACCAGTGCCTCACCTTTAAATACTCGTTATACGAATACTTCCCATTTGAAAAGTCGAGCAGCGTTTTGTAGTTGATTTTATTATCCATGCGTTTATTTCTAAACTTTTAAATCAAATTTCACCAGTTATATCCGAAAACATTGAATATCCCCAGTAAAAATTTATTTTTTTTTTGCCTGATCTTAAAATGAAAATAAAAATGAAGTGGTAATGTGCTGTAATAGATTGATTTGCATCGTGAGTGACTGTAAATCTCCCAGAAATTATGTCTGGATTTTCAGGTATTTCGTAGATGGTGTTTTACTGACGGATAAAAAGGGAAAAGAATATTAAACCCTGTATGTGAAGTTTCTCAAATTCGCATTTCAGAAACCGCATAGCTTCAGTAATATGATATTCCACCGTCTTTGTGGTAATCCTTAACTCTTCAGAAATCTCCTTTAACGATTTTTCCTCTATTTTCTTTTTGATGAAAACTTCCCTGCGCTTTTCCGGCATCAATCTGATAAATTCATCCAGTTTGTCGAGCATCACTTGATAATCGGAACGATCGTCAAAGTCCTCTTTGAATCTTCCAGATTCAAATAAGATATCGTGTTTTAACTCATTAAGCCTGGAAAGTTGGTTGAAATATTTCCTGACAGAATTGAGTGTAATTGTAAACAGATAGGATTGGAATGAAGTGTCGGTTTTTATTGCCATTCGGTTGTCCCAAATCTTAATAAATACCTCTTGTACAATATCTTCTGCGGCTTCTTCTGATTTTAAATACCTCAATGAAAACAGGTACAATTGTTTACTATATTGGTTGAATATGTCTTCAAAAGCGGTATGGTCTCCGTTTTTTAAATCCTTCAATATTATTTGTGAGTCTTTATAGCTCATTAGTTTCAAAGAGAAGACGATATTATTTTAACAGGCAAAGCTATAATAAAATAGATATATTGAATATGACTCACTTCACAAAGGTTGATTTCGTAGCTGAAATTTTAATCTCAAATTATCAAAGAAAACTTTCAATTTCACTTTTAGGGGAGCGTTAAATTTTTGTACTGTTCAATTAAAATGAATTTGGTAATTTAGCGAAGCCAAGAAATTCAGCTACGCAAAAATATTTATAAAGATGAAAGTGATCAAAGTTTCTAGAGTATAAAGGTTATTTTTTCATAATTATATTTTTTGTAATATGTTTAAAAATGGCGGGTGATTTTTTTAATGATTTGTAAACACCACGCTTTTACTTTGAAGGGGATACATGCTCTGCTGGAGGCCAGCCTTTGAGTAATAAGATTAGTGCTTAAACAGTAATACAATTGCAGACATTTAGTCTGCTTTTTTTTGTTTTACAGGTGTGTATGATGGCTAAAAGATAATTTTTCGTCATTAATATGATGGCTTATATTTCCAAATTATTATCTTTGAATGAAATAATACCTTCAAGTATCATTTATGAAATTTAATAAAACAACTGAATATGCTTTCCGGATTTTAAGTTACATGGCAATGGAAGAGGACCGGTTGTACAGTGTTGATGAAATTTTCGACAAACTTCACATTCCATACCGGTATTTACGCAAGCTGATGACCAATTTATCCAAAAGCAACTTCCTGTATAGCATTCAAGGCAAAAATGGTGGGTATATGATTTCAGGAAAACTAGAAGATATAAAGTTGCTCAATTTAATCGAAGTTATTGATCCTGACTATCTGGCAAGTAACTGCTTTTTTGGTATTACAAACTGTTCCCGAGAATCTACATGTGTAATGCATGATCAGTGGGATGATGTTAGAACTCATATAAAAACAATCCTCGCTACTACCAGTCTGTCGGATATTAAAAGAGGAAATAATCAAAAATTCATCATAATATAATACAATTTATTCATTCAAAAATTAAAATTATGGTTGATTCACAAGTAGTACTTAACGGACAAACCTTTGCATACACTTTTTATGCAATTGCGATTATCCTTTTGATGTTGTGGTTTGGGTACAACATTACAAAGCAGGGGAAAACCAACAAAGTTAGTTCGTCCCTTTTCTACTCTTTTGTAACACTGCTTGTTGTGTTGGGGGTTTCTCTTCACATTGTAACCTACAACACCATCCCCTGGACAAAAATGGATTTAGACCGGAAAACAATCAAAGCAGACAAGGTTTTTGATATTTCGGTCGAAAACCATCAGTTTATCCTGCCTTCAGAAAAGTTGGTTATAAATGTAAACGACAAGGTATTGTTTAATGTTACCTCAAAAGATCTGACTTATGGATTTGGCCTTTTTAGACAGGACAATTCGATGGTTTTCCAGATGCAGGTCGTCCCTGGTCATTTAAATGACATCCTTTGGAAGTTCGACCAACCGGGTGTTTACACCATCCGGTCAACTGAATATTCCGGTCCGAAAGGGGTTCAAATGATTTTGAAGGATGTTGTTGAAGTGGGTTCTAATTAAGATATTATAATAAATTAAAAACAGAAGATATGAATTTAAAAGATACTTTTCTGAATGGAGAACTAGGATTATTTAAGCCTTCGACTTTAACACCGATGCAAAAATTAGTTTTGCGTTTCGTCGTAATTGGCCTGATATATTATGGCTTTGCTGTGATCGAAGGGATGATTATGCGAATTTATCAGATAAGCCCCATAACTGCTATTCCTGACTATCAGTATTTTGCAATTTTGACGGCCCATCCTTTGGTTGGGATTTTTGGATCGACTTATTCCATTGTATTTGGAGCATTCCTTTTTCTAGTTCCATTTCTAATGAAAAAACCTTTGTGGAGTTATAAGCTAGCGAACTGGACCTGTATTCTTATCGGTGTTGGAACCTTGATTTTCTGGTTGGCTGGATTTACAACCCATTACGCTCCGCTTTATACGTTGTATTGGCCGTTGCCTGCAGATTTTAGTCAATTTAACCCGCTCGGCGGTACATTCTTTGTATTCGGAATTGCCATTGTAATGTTGGGAACAGTTTTTTTTGTCATTAACATTTTCAAAACGATTATGTACACTCCTGAAGGATGGGAAAAACAACCATCTAAAGCGCTGCTGGCCTCAGCTCTTGGCGTAAGCGGAATGACGAATATCTTCCGAAAAAAAGAAAATCAAAAAGAACATTTGGTTTCATTACCCATTGCTGCAATCGCTCGGGGAACGGTTGACACAGCCCTAAATGCCGGTATTATTTTATTCACAGGAGTACTAATATTGATATACCTGGTTGGACATCAAATTGGATTTGATCTGAAAAGTACAGCAATTGATGCTCTCCTATATAAAAACTGGTTCTGGTGGGGATTGGATTTAATTGCTGACGGATTAGTCTTGATTTTCGTTGCAGGGACCTGGTATTTATTGGCCATGCTAATCACCGGGAAAGGCCTTTTTATGCAGAACATTGCTCGGGCTGCTCTTTTATTGGAATTGGTAGTGTCGTGGACCGTTTGGTCACATCACTTGATGTCCGATCAGGCACAACCTGGAGTTTTGAAAGTGGCTTCCGGCGAAATGGTGACTGCTTTTGAACTGATCACTCAAGGGTTGGCTTTCTTTATTACATTGGCTACTTTATGGAGTGCAAGGCCTTTGAAGTTGACCAATCCGCTAAGATTCTTATTGGGAGGACTTTTAGGGTTTGCATTGGCTGTTCCGGCTGGAATTATGCAAGCCGATTTAGGATTGAACCGTATTTTGCACAACACCCAATGGATTGTCGGGCCTCACGTGCATGTTGCAGTTCTTGTCGGGCTTACGATGACGCTTTATTCAGCTATTTACATTCTTTTCCCTATTGTAACCAATGGAGCAAAACTTTATAGTCAGAAGCTGGCGACTTTCCATTTCTGGGCTCACCTGATCGGAGGTATAGGAATGGGTGCTTTTATGGGAATGGCAGGATTGAAAGGAATGTTGAGAAGAACTATTTATTTGAATGGAGAGTTCAATCTTTATATGATTTTAGCAGGAATATGCGGGAGTTTACTATTTCTGGCTTTTCTGGCTTTCTTCTACAATATTGTGATGAGCGTTGGTTTAAAGGGTGTCATTGGCATTTTTACTCCATCAAAACTTGACGAAAGAGTGTTAGTTCCAGAAGCTGAAAAATAAGATTGGTCTTAGATTAGTTGAATGTAATTTTTTGTAGAAATGCCGTTAGAATTTCATTTTTGACGGCATTCTCTTTTAATTCATAGGTTCCTGGGTGTAGAACTACGGAATTTTTGTCTATTAAAGGATGTTTCAATAGGTATAATAACCATAGTCTAGACAATATGATAAAGATTGTTGCATCCATGAGTTGAAAAAATTATTCAGCATAGAAGATGCCATTTGATTCTTGAAAAAAAGTAATACCTTTGACGCAAACTTTAGGGGTGCCTTTACTGGCTGAGATTATACCCTCAAAACCTGATGCAGGTAATGCTGCCGAAGGAAAAAGAATTTGACGTCTTACCAAAGATCATTCCTGAAGTTCAACAAAAGAAATCAGGAATGGAGATAAAAATCAACAATCAGGTTAAAATTTTCCCCGAGCCATGCACCGTCAGGCAGCTGCTCGACGAAGTTATCCCCGAAAAACAAAAAGGCATTGCTATTGCTGTAAATTCTTCGATAATTCCAAAGACACATTGGGACAGCCATTTCCTTGCCGATCACGATGAAGTGCTGATCATTAAAGCCACGCAAGGTGGTTGATTACAATTAAAAAGGAAAAAGGAATCACCCAATAGATAACAAGAATTCAATGAATCAATCAGCCATCACATGCGGGCCTTTCAGGGCGTCGAAAAAGATATATGTAACAGGCCAACTCCATGATATAAAAGTTGCCATGCGGGAAATCTCCCTTTCGCCAACCAAACTTTCGAAGGACAAAACCGAAGCCAATTTCCCGGTAACGGTGTACGATACCAGCGGCCCGTATTCCGACCCCCATGTTGTTGTCGACCTGAAAAAAGGGTTGCCACGCTTGCGCGAAGAATGGATCGTACAGCGCGGCGATGTGGAGCAACTCAACGATTTCACCTCGAAATATTGTCGTCATCGGTTGAGCGACCCGCGGCTCGATGCCTTGCGGTTCCAACACCTGAAGAAGCCGTTGAAGGCCAAACCCGGAAGAAACGTTTCACAAATGTACTATGCCAAACAGGGCATCATTACTCCTGAAATGGAATACGTTGCCATCCGCGAGAACCAACGGATTGACATCTTGCGGAAACAATCCGGCCATCCGTTAACACAACAACACGAAGGATACAGCTTTGGGGCGAACACGCCCAAAGGGTACATTACCCCCGAATTTGTCCGCGATGAAATTGCTGCCGGGCGAGCCATCCTTCCGGCCAACATCAACCATCCCGAAAGCGAGCCCATGATTATTGGCCGTAATTTCCTGGTGAAGATCAACACCAACATTGGCAACTCAGCTTTGTCGTCAGGAATAGAAAAGGAAGTTGAAAAAGCCGTTTGGAGCTGCCGTTTGGGTGGCGATACCCTGATGGATTTGTCGACCGGCGAAAATATCCACGAAACGCGCGAATGGATCATCCGCAACTGCCCGGTTCCGGTAGGTACTGTACCCATTTATCAGGCGCTGGAAAAAGTAAACGGTAAGGCTGAGGATTTGACCTGGGAAATTTTCCGCGATACCTTAATTGAGCAGGCCGAACAGGGGGTCGATTATTTTACCATCCACGCCGGGGTTTTGCTGCGTTACATCCCGCTAACAGCCAAACGGGTTACCGGAATTGTTTCACGGGGCGGGAGTATCATGGCCAAGTGGTGCCTGGCCCATCACCGGGAGAACTTCCTGTACACCCATTTCGAAGACATTTGCGAAATCATGAAAGCTTACGATGTGGCCATTTCGCTGGGCGACGGGT
>JAJZSZ010000312.1 GCA_021849365.1 Bacteroidota bacterium
GATTTACCTTGGTATAAAAATTAGGTACCGAATAAAAATATTGCCCTATTTGCTCAAGCGGAGTTCCTTGCGTTTCAATTTCAACAGCAATAGGATCATAAAAATAGCTATCAATCAAACCAGCCACCTCATCGGTTAATGTAGCCGAAAACATCAGATTTTGTCTGCGCTGTGGCAAACTGTCCAGAAAATTCATCAGCTGTGGACGAAAACCCAGGTTAAGCATTTCATCCACTTCATCAATCACCAGTTTCTGAATCGATTTTACCCGCAAAACACCGGTGTAAACCAAATCGACCAGGCGGCCGGGAGTTGCAACCAGAATGTCCATTCCGTTGTAAACCACCTGTTTCTGTGTATTGATGTTGGTTCCGCCATAAACTCCTGTAACCCTAACATTCATGTACTTAACCAATTTTTCGACCTCGCCAACCACCTGTAAAACAAGCTCACGGGTAGGCACCACAATCAAAATTCGAGGATGTTTTTGATCGGAATATTTGAGCTGTCGGAGGATGGGAAGAAGGTAAGCAAATGTCTTCCCGGTTCCGGTTTGAGCAATGCCAACCACATCGCGACCCGACAAAACCAAAGGATAAACTTTTTCCTGAACCGGTGTTGGATTTTCGAAACCCAGATCAATTAAGGCATTCAGCAGCGGAGTATTTAAATTTAATTCCTGAAAAGTCACAGTTCTATGTTTTTATTCGCTGCAAAGATAACCTAAAAAGTAAGCAGTCACAGTGTTCAGTTTTCAGAAACGAAATTCCAAAGAACACTGTGACTGATCACTACGTACTATTCTTTTTTATCTTCTTCGCGAATCTGAACACGGCGAATCTTTCCACTGATGGTTTTTGGTAACTCGCTGACAAACTCAACAATACGAGGATATTTGTATGGAGCTGTTACCCGTTTAACATGTTCCTGTAATTCTTTGGCCAGTTCGTCGCTTGCGGTATAATTTTTCGAAAGGATGATTGTTGCCTTCACCACCTGACCACGATCGGGATCAGGAACAGCAGTTATCGCACATTCCAGTACTGCCGGATGTTCCATCAGGGCACTTTCAACTTCGAACGGACCAATACGGTAACCCGAACTTTTTATCACATCATCAGCACGACCAACAAACCAGTAATAGCCATCCTCATCGCGCCAGGCCATATCGCCGGTATAGTAAACATCATCATGCCACACTTTTTTCGTGAGGTTGACATCCCGATAATAGCCATTGAACATTCCTACAGGCGTATTCTGGTCGGTATAAATCACAATCTGACCTTCCTCTCCTATTTCGCACGAATTACCATCTTCATCAACCAAATCGATGCGATAGCCCGGCGAAGGTTTGCCCATCGATCCGGGTTTTGGTTCCATCCACGAATAGGTGGCTAACGAAACGGTCATCTCTGTCTGACCATAACCTTCCATCAGGCGAATTCCAGTAGCATCCAGAAACTGCTTATAAACCTCAGGATTTAAAGGTTCACCGGCAACTACACAATATTTCAGGGCACTCAAATCAAATTTCGAAAGATCTTCCTTGATCAGGAAACGATAAATCGTAGGAGGAGCACAGAATGTTGTAACCTTATATTTTACAATTACTTCCATCAGGTTCTTCGGGATAAACTTGTCGAAGTCAAAAGTCATCACTGCACTACCTGAAAGCCATTGTCCGTACAATTTTCCCCATGCCGATTTGGCCCAGCCCGTGTCGGCCACCGTAAAATGCAAGCCATTGTCCTGAACATTTTGCCAATATTTGGCCGTCAGAATATGTCCAAGCGGATATATATAATTGTGATTCACCATTTTAGGCATTCCGGTAGTTCCTGAAGTAAAATACAAAAGCATAATGTCTTCATTCTTTGTTGCCTGATCGCCTATGGGTCGAATGAATTCTTCGGAACTGGTTTCCATGCCGGTATTGAAATTCAGCCAACCTTCACGATCTTCACCAATTAATGCCTTTACCTTGAATGTTGGAGATTTTCCTTCGGCCGCTTCAACATGCTGAATAACTTCAGCTTCCGGAACACAAACAATCATTTTTATATCAGCAGCATTGTTACGGTAAACAATGTCTTTGGGACTCAACAAATGTGTTGCCGGAATGGTAATTGCCCCAATTTTGTTGAGGGCCAGCGTGCAGAACCAAAACTCGAACCTCCGTTTTAAAATAAGCATCACCGGGTCGCCCTTTCGGATCCCGGCCGACAGGAAGAAATTTGCGGCTTTATCGCTGTACTTTTTCATGTCGGCGAAAGTGAAAATACGCTCATCGCCCAAATCGTTGCACCAAACCATGGCCACTTTTTCAGGAGTCTTCAACGCAATTTCGTCAACTACATCGAAAGCAAAATTGAAATTATCAGGAACCTGAACTTTGTAATTATCAGCAAAATCCTGGTATGAAGTGAATTCTGTTTGCGAAAGAAATTTATCGAGTACCATAATTTTAATCTCAGTTTTTTTTGAAGTTTGACTTTAGACGATTACAGCTAAGAATTTGGATGACTGATTATTCAATGCTTTCATAGCATGTTGATATCCCGAATCAAAGTAAATCGAATCACCCATATTCAGAATAATCTCGTGACCATCAACAACAATCATCAAAGTGCCTTCAAGTACATAATTGAACTCCTGACCGGGATGATTATTCGACTCGAGCGGAGCATCAGGTTCAACTGTCACAATAAAAGGTTCAGCTTTTTTATGTATAAAATTGGAAGCCAGACTCTCGTATTTGTATTGTTTTCGGCGGTCAACATTCAGTCCCTTATCTTTGCGGGTAACCGAATAAACATGGAGCTTGGGTTCGTCGCCACGAAGTAAAGCCGAAAGCTCAAGATTAAAACGATGTGCTACTTTATATAGAAAACCAACCGGAATGTCCGATTTGCCGTTTTCGTATTCCAACAGTACTTCTTTATCAGTATTAAGCTCATTTGCAAAACTTTCAGCCGAAATACCGGCAATCTCGCGTAATTCCTTTATCCGCGCAGCAATTAGTTGAATTTGTTCGTTCATTGCGTTGATTTTTTTTGTTTTCAATATACTGATTTTATTCTTTGTTGAATATTTTGATTTAGTTTTTATAAAAAACTAATAATAAATAACTTATAGCAAAAAACATGTTTACTTCCAAGAAAAGAGCAACCTAATCGCTTCTGTTTTGTTATCATTAATCAATATTTGTTTACGATTTACAAGTAAAAAGACCATGGAGTTTACAATTAACCAATACGAATTCGGACAAAGACCTCCGGTAACCCTGCCCTCACCCAAATTTCTTGAACTGCTAAAGGAAGCGGGAATCAGGCAGCTGATAAGCGATCATTACGATTTACTGAGCAAAAGTGAAATCAGTCATCTTTTCCCCAAAATTGATGAGCAACTGGACAAAGCCAAACAACGCTCTTCCGATTTTTTTATTCAGATCTGCGGGGGGCATCCGTATTACAACGAGAATCGCGGAAAACCAATGTTGGCAAGTCGTCATTTGCCATTTTCGATAACTCCGGAAGCACGTATTGTTTGGTTAAATTGTTATGAGCAGGTATTATCAAAACTGGATATTCCGGAAGACGTAATCCAATCATTCTGGGATTACCTGAATGTTTTTTCATTCTGGATGGTTAATTCAAAAAGCAAATCGGGTTAAAATGCAAGTTGAAACATAACCAACCAGATCAATCGCCATAACATTATCCCGAACAACAAACGAGGATACCTGCTTCATAAACATATTTTTTCTCTCTTTATTAATTAGTACTTTTTAAGCAGAAAAGATAAACCAATTAAAGAGGTGGTATGGAAAAGGAAGGTAATCATGTTGGTGAAACAGAATTTTTTTTCGGCAATAAACAGCTGTATCTGAATCTGTTTGAAAATGCGGGCGAAGCGATTTTTTTTCTTGCCGACTCGAAAGTTGTTGACTGTAATATTTCAGCCCGAAACCTGTTCGGCTTCGGCAACAAATCGGATATATTAGGACGTAACTTGTTTGATTTCAGTCCTGATCTTCAGAATGACGGTCAAAAATCCGTACTGAAAATAAAAGAAATTCTTAGCTCCCCCATCTCCAGATTTAATTGGAAATTTAACACAACGCGCAACACAACGTTCGAGGCTCAGGTTTTAGGCAATTCGTTTACCCACCAGAATTGCAACTACCTGCAATTAACAATGCATGAACTACCGCCGCATGAAAGCACCGAAAAAAAAACAGGACTCACCGAAAATATCCTGAATACCATCATCGAAACCATCCCTCAGCCCTTATACATAAAAAACGACCAGTTTCGCTACATCAATTGCAACCAGGCATTTTGCGATTATTTTGGAAAGACCAGAAATGAAATCATAGGGGCAACGGCCTTCGATATTATTGATACGGAAAGAGCTAAAAGACATCAAACCAACGACATTGAGCTTCTGAAATCAGGAATTTCACAAAAATACGAATCAAAACTTCCGTCGAATGACCAAAAGGATCATGATGTTGTTTTTCACAAGAGCATTGTTATTGACGAACAGGGAAACAAGTTGGGAATTGTTGGTATAATTGAAGACATTACGGAGAACAAAAAAAACAAGGCTGAACTAATTGAGAATGAACAGAAGTACAAAAAGATATTTGAAAATGTTCAGGATGTTTTTTACCGAACCGATTTAAACGGAATACTGACGGAGATTAGCCCATCCATTCAACGCTATACCCGGTACGTTCATTCCGATATTATTGGTCAGCCAATTGATGCGTTTTATGTTGATCCGAATGCCAGAAAACTATTTTTACAGGAAATTCAGGAAAAAGGAGAAGTTCATGACTATGAGATTTTACTGAAAGGACTCGGTAATCAGCAGGTTTGGTCTTCAGTAAATGCCCATTTCACTTACGACGAGAATGGAAAAGTTACAGGCGTTGAAGGTACCATTCGCGATTTAACCGAGCGCAAACAAACCGAAGAAAAATTAAAGCAGTCGCTCTCGCTGCTGCAGGCAACACTCGACGCAACAAGCAACGGAATACTTGTGGTTGACCTATCAGGAAGAATTACAAGCTACAATAAACAGTTCAAGCAAATGTTCAGGCATTCCGAAGAAGTTCTTGAATCAAGAAAGGATTCTGCCGCAATCAAATGGGTACTCGATCAACTAAAAGATCCTGAACAATTTGTTTCCAAAATTCAATACCTCTACGAAAATACTGAATTGTCAAGTCTTGATACAATCGAACTAAAAGATGGCCGTATTCTGGAAAGATTTTCAGGACCACAACTACTTGACGGAAAACCCATTGGGCGTGTATGGAGCTTTATGGATATTACCGAAAGAAAGAACGCCGAACAGCAACTCCTGCTTATGGCTCATACCATAAAAAGTATCAACGAATCGATAAGCATTACAGACATCAACGACAAGATCTTATTTGTAAATGACGCATTCCTAAAAACATATGGTTACACTGACCCTGATGAGCTGATTGGACAAGA
>JAJZSZ010000313.1 GCA_021849365.1 Bacteroidota bacterium
ATACAGGCATTCATTTCAATCAGAAGTTGATTAGTTCTCCTGAATTCTGGGTAGCTGCTATTGGGTCAACCCTGCTTCTCAGTCTGATCTTCAGCATGATTCCTGCGCTGAGAATTTCATCGTCAAAAGCAATTGATAACCTTCGCCGAAGTGTGGAGCCGCGCAACCCCAAAACACTTTCAAGCGGAATTCTGGTAACAGCTCAATTTTCAATTGCCATTGTGCTTATTGCCTTTACCGTATTAGTGCAGAAGCAGGTAAACTTCGGAAGTAGTAATCTGGGCATTCATCACGATAATGTCATCGGGGTAAAGCTAACGCCCGAGCTGATGGCTAAAAAGGAAGTTTTGATGAAGATTCTGGCCGAAAAACCGGCCGTCGAAAAATTCTCATTTGCACAGTATTTCCCCGGAGAACTTATTTCGCACTGGGAGACTCAGGTTGATGTTGCAGGCGAGAAAAAGCAAATCTCCTACGATACTTTCAATGCCGATGCCAGCTTTTTTAAAACCATGGGACTGGAACTGGTTTCAGGCCGATTTTACTCTGAAGATCTTTCGACCGATGCCAATAAACTGGTTGTAAATGAAAGTTTCGTCCGCGAAAACAACCTGACAAATCCCCTTGGGATGAAAATAACCGGCATGGGCGGAAATGTTTATGAAATAATTGGCGTGGTAAAGGACTTTCATTACAAACCGGTTAATAAACCTATCATTTCGTTAGCCCTGCGTAACGAGCCGTTTACATCTTATTGCCTGGTGAGTCTGCATTCTGCCAATTACACAGCCTTAAACCAGGCCATTCTCGACATAAAAAAAGACGTTACAAATTTGTCGCCATCATTTCCGGTTGAAATCAGCTTTTTGGATCAGGCCATCGAACACATGTATCAGTCAGAACTTCTTTTTCGAAAAGCATTTTCGCTGTTTGCCGGATGCGCCATCGTGATTTGCTGTTTGGGTATCCTGGCCATGTCGCTGTCGGTCTGCCAGCGCCGGGTGAAAGAAATTGGCATTCGCAAGGTAAATGGTGCCCGAATTGGTGAAGTAATGGCCATGCTCAACCGCGACTTTGTGAAATGGGTGGTTATTGCCTTTGTAATTGCCACACCGGTCGCCTGGTACATCATGAGCAAATGGCTCGAAAGCTTCGCCTATAAAACCGCAATAAGCTGGTGGGTTTTCTCCCTTTCAGGAATACTGGCACTTGGAATTGCATTGCTCACTGTTAGCTGGCAAAGCTGGCGTGCTGCCACACGAAATCCGGTAGAAGCGTTACGGTACGAATAAAACCAACCCAATAACAATAAACAATGTTCAGAAACTACCTAAAACTAGCCTTCCGTAACCTCTTAGCCAAGAAAGGTTGTTCGCTCATCAACCTGATGGGACTGATTACCGGCATCACTGCTTTCATCCTGATTGTCTGCTGGATTCAGTCTGAATTATCCTACGATTCTTTTCATCAGGATAAAGAAAATATTTACCGGGTCGATTTTAAATTATTTGAAGAAGACAAACTTGAACTGTATTCGGCCGCAGCAGTTCCGGCTGTAGGCCTGGAAATGAAACGCCATTTTCCCGAGGTGAAGGAATACACCCGCTTCAGCCGGCTGGAAGGTGTTGTGAATTACGGGGATGTGCATTTCAAGGAAAGCGATATGTTTTATGCCGAGCCCTCGTTTTTCCGAATGTTTTCGTTCCCACTTCTGAAAGGGTCGGCTGATAGCTCGCTGCTTTCTGTCAACACCGCAGTTTTGTCCGAATCGGCTGCAAGGCGCTATTTTGGCGATGCCGACCCCATAGGGAAAATGATTACGTACAATGGGAAAGACCGCTATGCAGTGCGTGGTGTAGCCAAAGATGCACCTGCCAATTCTCATTTCAAATTCGATATCCTGCTTTCGTATCAAAACCTGATCAATCAGAACGAATGGTTCAACTCCGGATGGTTGGGTGCCAGTTTTTACACTTATGTGCGGTTGGCTCCGGGAACCGACGTGAAAGCTCTGGAAGCGAAAATCCCTCAGCTTCCGCAAAAATTCATCGGCGACTTCATGAAGCAGGCTTATTTTCTGGTTGAATTTAAACTTCGTAAGTTGAGCGATATTCACCTGCATTCGGCCCTCAGCAACGAATTGTCAGTCAATGGAAGTTTCCGAAGCATTACATTTTTAGGAATAATAGCCGTATTGGTGCTGCTCATAGCCTACATCAACTACGTCAACCTCACCACTTCGCGTGCGGTTGAACGGGCCTCGGAAGTAGGAGTGCGCAAAGTGCTTGGTGCGCTCAAAAAACAGCTGGTCAGCCAGTTTGTAACCGAATCAGTTCTGTTGAATTTACTTGCCTTGTTTATCAGCATTGTCGCAGCTTTTACACTTGCACCACTGTTTAATCGTCTCTCCGGAAGTTTCATTCACCTCAACCTGACAACTGTAGTAGTTTTAAGCCTGGTTTTGCTATTAATGGCCATTGCGCTTACCGGACTTCTGCCCGCCTTCTATCTTTCGCGATTTGTTCCAACAACCGTACTAAAGGGTAAAGGTCAAAGCGGCTCACGGGCAATGTCACTGTTCAAAAACGGGATGGTTGTTTTTCAGTTTGCCATTTCGGTTATCCTAATCTCGGGCACCATCCTGATTAATCGTCAGCTAAGTTTTGTGAAAAACCAGGATTTGGGTATTGACATCGACCGAACACTAATTATCGAAGGTCCGCAATCGATAAACTCGGCAATGTACAACGATCAGCTACAAGCTTTCAAAGCTGATTTACTTCAGCAGTCGGAGGTAAAAAGTATGACCGTTTCGAGCAGTATTCCGGGAAAAGAAATAACCTGGAACCCGGTTTACGGGAAACTCGTAAGCGGCACCAACACCGAAAAGAAAATCGATATGATCGGCATCGACGAGGATTTCATAAAAACCTACGGACTGAAACTTCTGGCCGGCCGTAATTTCGACCAACCTCATCAGGAAAAAATCAATCAGCTGATTATAAACGAATCGGCAGTAAAATACCTTGGGTTTTCGAGTCCGGAGGATGCCATTGGAAAAGAGCTCACCAGCAGCGAAAATGGTAATGCTCATGTAATTGGTGTAGTGCGCGACTTTAATCAGCGTTCGTTAAAAGAATTACCTCAGCCCATTGCGTTCTCGAACCGCCCATGGAACGAATATTACTCCATTAAAGTAAACCAGGGCAATATCGACAGGCTTATGCCATTCCTGCAAGACCTTTGGAGCCGGAAATTTCCGGGCAACCCAATTCGCTATTTCTTCCTCGACGATTATTTCAATAACCAATACCAGTCCGACCGCAAATTCGGGCAATTCTTCCAGTTGTTCTCTCTGCTGGCTATTTTCATTGCCTGCCTGGGGCTGCTGGGGCTTTCGTCGTACACCATTTCGCGCCGGACAAAGGAAATAGGCGTCAGAAAAGTAAATGGTGCCCGAATTAGCGAAATACTGGTTCTCCTGAATAAAGATTTTGTGAAATGGGTTTTAGCCGCCTTTGTGATTGCCGTTCCATTGAGCTGGTATGTGATGACCCTTTGGCTCGAAACTTTTGCCTATAAAACCGAATTAAGCTGGTGGATTTTTGCCCTTTCGGGCTTTATGTCGCTGGCAATTGCTCTGCTCACTGTAAGCTGGCAAAGCTGGCGTGCAGCTGCCCGCAATCCGGTTGAAGCATTGCGTTACGAATAAATGCATTAACTCTAATTGCTATGAAAAACATTTTTCGATCAACATACCGGAATTTTATCCGGAAACCGGTAACTAACCTGATTAATCTGGGAGGTTTGGCTGTTAGCCTGGCTTTGGTCATCATTTTGTCGGTTTACTCGTACAGCGAATTAACCACCGACAACCACCACAAGAATGGAGACCGGGTTTATTTATTCTCAGATCTTGTGAATGGGAGAGTCAATGCACCGGCCATTCTAAAGAATCAAATCGACGTGAATATCCCCGAGGTTGAGTCGACGGTCAGGATTTCAGGCCCCTTTGATACTCCAGTATTCCAGGTTAGCGGCCATGATCCGATAGAGTCGCACATAATCACTGCCGATCCTGATTTCTTTAAATTCTTTACCTATGAGGCCGTTGAAGGGAATTTAGCCACAGCATTAAACGACCCAATGACCATTGTACTTACAAAGCCACTAGCAGAAAAACTGTTTGGCAAGGAACCAGCCTTAGGTAAAACGGTAAAATTGAATGACAAACATGAACTTACTGTTTCAGCGGTTGTAAATGTACCCAAAGGCAACAGTGCACTCTCGTTTAGTTCGGTTACGTCAAATGCTTCCCGAAAAACAATTTATCCGAACGAAGGCGAATTTGAAGAATGGGGTTATTGGAATTTCCAAATGTTCGTGCTTTTAAAACCGGGAGCAAATCCGGAAGATGTTTCGGTCAGAATATCCAAATTATTTCCCGATTACAAACAAAGAAAAGATGATTACGATTTGCTGAAGCTGAATCCGCTGAAACAAGTTTATTTTTCAAAATTCTCGCTTTACAGTGACACTTACCTGCATTGTGGCGACAAACAGAAAGTAATGATTCTGTTAATGGTTGCAGCATTGGTATTGATTATTGCACTGGTCAATTTCATTAATATTTCTTCATCGCAATGGGTCGAAAAAATAAAGCAAACGGGTGTGCTTAAGGTCATTGGCGCCGATAGAACATCGATATTACGGGGAGTTCTTACCGAAGCATTTACCCTTTTCCTCGTGGCTCTTTTTCTCGCCATTTTAATTGTCCAGCTTTTCTACCCTTTTGTCAGCAATTTCACCGGAATTCATTTCAGTCCGTCACTGCTTTACAAGCCTTCTTTTCTGAGTGCATCAATTGGCGGCGTATTTCTCCTGAGCCTGATATTCAGCATTATACCAGCCATGCGCATTTCGTCGTCAAAGGCAGTGGATAACCTGAAAAAATCAATCGATTCAGGAAAATCCAAATCTGTTTTCAGGGGAATACTGGTGACAACCCAATTTACTATAGCTATTGTGCTGATTGCCTTTACGGTATTGGTACAAAAGCAGGTCGATTTTGGAAGTAGCAATTTTAGGTTCGACAAAGAAAATATCATTGGAATAAAACTTACACCTCAGTTGATGAAGAAGAAAGATGTGTTAAGGAAACTGATTCAGGATAATCCCAATGCCGGAAAAGTTTCTTTTACTCAATACTTTCCAGGCAGATTAAACGAGCACTGGTCTTCGAATCAGGTAATAAACGGCGAAACGAAGAGGCTCAGTTTCGATACGTTTAACGCCGATGCCAACCTCTTTTCGATGCTTGATATGAAACTTGTTGAGGGTCGTTTTTATTCTGATGATTTGGCTACAGATACCCATAAAATGGTGGTAAACGAAACATTTGTCCGGGAAAACAAAATGGAAAATCCCATTGGTGCAAAATTCGTGATGGGGTTTGGCCAGAATGCGCCGCTTTCCGAAATTGTGGGAGTT
>JAJZSZ010000314.1 GCA_021849365.1 Bacteroidota bacterium
TTACAAATCCTCCGGCTACATAGGCTGTTGAACGATGTGCGTCAACATGATCAGGACCATTTTGTGCATCGTCTTCAACCATAATAATCAGGCTTTCATTCCAGATTGGCGAATGACTGAGATACTCTACAAAAAGTCCGCAGGCCAGATCGTTATCAGCGGCATGAGCCAATGGTGAAGGTCTGCCAGCTTTCAATCCCTCGGTATGATCGTTTCCAAACCGGATGCTGTTGAAGCGCGGAACCTGCCCCTTAACCAGTAATTCCTCAAAATCATGTTTCCACCACTGGAATCGCACTGTGTCGCGGATCGACAGATCCCATCCTACATAATACGGACAGAAATGATCCTGAAGCACAGGAATATTTGGTTTTAAGCCCGAAACAAATTCTCCGTAACTTCGGTAACTTACGCCATATCGCTTGCAAAAATCCCACAGGAAGCCGTCTTTATTATTGGCTATTTCACGTTCACCTTCTGCCGGATATGAGCCACCACGACTTCCATAGCTGGTTGGCCAGTTTTTTTCGAGGTAGTCGGTGGCGTAAGCACCCATCGTCCAGTTGTGTCCGTCGGCACTCACTTCGCCGTCGACATAGAAATTGTCGAGCAATACAAATTGTTTGGCAATGGCATGTAGGTTTGGCGTTACCTTTTTACCAAAAAGCACCAAAGTAGAATCGCCGTTCCCTTCAGGCATGTCGCCTAACACCTGGTCGTAAGTCCGGTTTTCTTTAATGATATAAAAGACATATTTGATGGGCGACGATTCGCCAACTTTCATCGGGATCGGATTTCCTTCTTCTCCTTTGGAAACCATTTCGTTTTCCTTATTGTAAGGCGAGTTGTCGTAAACTGCTTTTGAATATTGGCTTAGCAGTTTGGTGTCAGGGGGTGAAACAACTTGCAAGGTTCCTCTGAACAACCCGGCGATATATTGCACTTTCCCTTTCACTGTTTCGGAATGATGAGCTGAAGTAACTTTTCTGTTGTCGGGACTTGGGCCTTCAGGATTTGCTTTTGAGTTTAATCCTTTCCCGTTTGAAACAAAAATGTTGTTTTTCACAACTCGAACACACGTTGGGTACCATCCTGTAGGAATAAAGCCTTTGCTGAAACTTTTACCGGGGACGCTTACATCGAAAACAGCCAGACAGTTATTGTCGGCATTGGCAATGTACAAGGTTTTTTCGTCGCTACTTAAGGCAACGCTGTTGGTTGTTGATCCGGAAGGTGAATTCGGATAAAGTGCCGAATTCAGTATTTCAATTACTTTTTTTTGTTCGAGCGATATTACCGAAACTGAATTGTCGTTGGCATTAGCCACAAAAAGATGTTTTCCATTGTGGCTCATGCACATATCGTTTGGATTGTCTCCAACCGGAATTGATCCGGCGATTTCCTGTTTCCGGGTATCAAATAATATTACTTTGTTGCATCCCCAGCAGGTGATATACAATATTTTACAATCCTCAGAAAGCAGGCAGGTATATCCTTCGCCTCCAAGCGGAAATTTCGATTTTACTTTTTTTTCTTTCAGGTCGTAAACATACAACGAGTTGTTCTCTTTAGTAACCGTATAAAGCAATTGTTTATCGTCATCAACGGCAATTCCTGCAACTGAAATTTTTTCAGGCCATGGTTTCCCCAGAACAAGGGTGTCAAACGGAGCAATTCTTTCATTTTTAATCTGATAACGCATGATCCAGTTGTCGTTTCCTCCTGAAGCATACAGAAACTTTCCGTCTTTCGAGAATGTAAGTCCCAGCCAGCTTTTGGCAGTAACAATTGTATCGAGCAGTTGCATTTTTTCAGCATCAAACAAGTGAATGCCTTGATCGCGTTGCCCGTTGTTCGTTACGGCAATTAGTTTTCCAGAAGGAGAAACAGCCATATTCAAGGGCAAATCGCCCAGCGGCATTAATTTTCCAACCGGCGAAAGCTTCCATCCGTTAGGCAACCGGACCTGTTTTGAAGTAATTTCCTGAATTTGGGATGAAGCTGTGAAAAAGGTACTCAGAAAACAAGCAAATAAACATGAAATGTAAATGGCTCTGCGATAAAATAATGACATGGTTTATTTTGGTTTTAGGTTCAGAAAATAAGAGGTTTAAAGTTGGCGAATAGTTTATAGAAATCAAACCTGAAGATTAACTTATGATCAAAATTTTGAATCGCATTTAAACAGAAAATCTGCTACTGTTAAAATGTGTTAAAAATAAAATTTGCTTAAGGGTGATTTTTGTCTCAACTGTTATATACATGTATTGCGGAATTTTTTTTCATAAGTTTGTTTTGGTTTTAGATTCCAGACAGAATGTCTAATCTAGAAAACTTTAAAGGGCGTGGGGTGAGATCCGATGCCCTTTTTTATTTCCCAATCTTTTGGTTAGGTGTAATTTTTAGCCGTCGAACTCCCTATCTTTGTTTTCAGGTTTCTGAAAAGAGCCTCCTCTAACATTTAAAAACTGAAACTAAGAGAATATGACATTAATTAAATCAATTTCGGGAATTCGTGGAACTATTGGCGGACAGCCAGGCGAAGGTTTGAGTCCGGTTGATGTGGTGAAATTTACAGCTGCCTACGCTGAGTGGGTGAAGCTGCAACATCCCGGACAAACAATTACTGTGGTGGTTGGGCGCGATGCCCGTATTTCAGGGCCAATGGTTCAGTCGCTGGTGGTGGCTACGCTCTCGGGCATGGGCTGCATGGTAGTCGATTTGGGAATGGCAACTACGCCAACAACCGAAATAGCCGTTAAGGAAGAATCGGCACAAGGTGGAATTATCCTGACTGCCAGTCATAATCCCAAACAATGGAATGCATTGAAATTGCTCAACGAGAACGGCGAGTTTTTGAGCGCGGCTGATGGTGCCTTGGTTCTTGAGATTGCTGAGAAAGAACTGTTCAATTTTGCTGAAGTTGATGATTTGGGCGAAGTTTTCGAAAAGGACTAT
Source organism: Bacteroidota bacterium (assembly GCA_021849365.1). Classification (GTDB taxonomy): domain Bacteria; phylum Bacteroidota; class Bacteroidia; order Bacteroidales; family Prolixibacteraceae; genus Aquipluma. Next base: position 2,959 of record JAJZSZ010000314.1, read on the forward strand.
ACCGATATTCATATTCAGCAGGTGCTCGATTTGGAATTTGTTGATGTGAAAGCAATCCGTGGAGCTAACTTTAAAGTTGCTGTTGATGCGGTAAATTCAATCGGAGGAATTGTTATTCCAAAATTACTAAAAGCGCTTGGAGTTAAGGAAGTTGTTGAAATCAACTGCGAAGCTACCGGCCATTTTGCACATACACCGGAACCGCTTCCGGAGAACCTGGTGGAAACTGCGGAGATCATTCGCGAAAAATCAGTAGATGTTGGTTTTGTTGTCGATCCGGATGTCGATCGTCTGGCTATTATCAGTGAAGATGGTTCGATGTTCAACGAAGAATATTCGCTTGTTTCGATTGCCGATTATGTATTGAGCAAAACTCCCGGGAATACGGTCTCAAATCTTTCGTCGTCACGTGCGTTACGCGATATTACCGAAAAACATGGAGGAACCTATTCGGCTTCAGCTGTAGGTGAGGTGAATGTGGTGGCAAAAATGAAGGCAACCAATGCTGTGATTGGCGGTGAAGGTAATGGCGGAATTATTTATCCTGCATCGCATTACGGCCGCGATTCGTTGGTTGGCGTTGGCTTATTTTTAAGTTTGCTGGCGAAATCAGGCCTGAAATGTTCGGAGTTGCGCAAAACTTATCCGGATTATTTTATCTCAAAAAACAAAATAGAACTTACTCCCGATATTGATGTGGATGGCATTCTGGTGAAGATGAAGCAGAAATATCAGCATGAACAGGTTACTGGCATTGATGGGGTAAAAATCGATTTTGCTGATCGTTGGGTGCATTTACGTAAATCGAATACCGAGCCGATTATTCGCATTTACGCTGAAGCGCCTTCAATGGACGAGGCGGACAAATTGGCTCAAGCTATTATTCAGGATATTCGCTCTCTGATTGCCTGATAAAAATAAAAAGGATCCGATCTTTAAAAAATCGGATCCTTTTTTATTTGTGCTTTTATTTTCATTTCTTGTAGGCTTCGGCACCCGAATCGAGGAACTTATTGAATTCCTCAATATCCAGATTGTATGCACGTGGCGAAATCAGCAGATTTCCATCGCTATCCAGAATCACGTAATAGGGTTGTGAGTTTGTCCCGAATTTCTCGGTCTGAATTTCAGTATTTTTCTTACCAAGAAGCTTAACTTCTTTTCCGGATTTGTTGATGTACCATTCTTCTTTAGGCAGTTCAATTACTTTGTCGTCAACGTAGAGTGCCAGTAAAACAAAGTTTTCACGTAGTCTCCTTAAGACTTCAGGATCACTCCAAACTCGGTTTTCCATTTCACGGCAATTGGTACAGCCATGCCCTGTAAAATCAACGAAGATTGGTTTTTTCAACTCTTTCGAAACCCTCAATGCCTGCTCGTAGTCAAAATAACCCTGCAAGCCGTGTGGAAGTTTCAGCCGGTCGGCATAGTGTGGAGCTTCGGTAATATTTCCTTTGGCTACAAAAGTTCCGCCACCCTGATTTTCACGAACAATGGCGTTGATGTCGAAATCCTGAGTTTCGGTTGGCGGTAACCATCCGGAAATGGCTTTAAGCGGGGCTCCAAACAATCCCGGAATCAGGTAAACTACAAACGTAAAGGTTGCTATAATGAGTAGCAAACGCGGGAATGATTTCACAACAGGGTAGTCGCTGTCATGCGGAAATTTAATTTTGCCCAACAGGTAAAATCCCATCATAGTGAAAATAACGATCCAGAAACCGAGGTAGACTTCTCGGTCGAGGATTCCCCAATGGTATGTTTGATCAGGAACATTCAGGAATTTTAAAGCAAAAGCCAGCTCGATAAACCCAATAACCACTTTTACCGAGTTGAGCCATCCTCCCGATTTTGGCATCTTATTAAGCCAGCTTGGGAAGAACGCAAACAGGGTAAATGGAATGGCAAATGCCAGCGAGAATCCAAGCATTCCAACAACAGGTTTCAGTATCTGACCACCGACAGCCTGAACAACAACGGTTCCAACGATTGGCCCGGTACAGGAGAAGGAAACCAGCACCAGAGTGAATGCCATAAAGATGGTTCCCATTATTCCTCCCTGATCTTCGTGTTGAACACTTTTGTTAATAAGCCAGCTCGGCATAACTATTTCGAAATAGCCAAAGAACGAAGCTGCAAATACTACAAAAATCAGGAAGAACAGTACGTTCGGAATCCAGTGTGTGCTAAGCCAGTTGCCAAAATCGGCGCCAAAAAGTACTGAAATCAATACTCCGAAAATGACGTAAATGGCAATAATAGAAAAGCCATAAATTAACGCCTGAACTTTTCCTTTCGAGCCGCTTTTCATAAAAAATGAAACGGTCATCGGGATCATCGGGAATACACAAGGGGTAAGTATGGCAAGCAAACCCCACGCAAAAGCCTGGATAAAGAACCACCACAGCGAACGGTCGTTGCCCGAAAACTCGTCGTTACCGGCTACTAATTTTTTTTCAGGTTCTGCTTTTTCAGGTACGGTTGCAGTGGCTGCTTTTACAGCGGGCGATTCAGGAGTCATGGTTAGAGAT
>JAJZSZ010000315.1 GCA_021849365.1 Bacteroidota bacterium
AAATACTTCGCTGGAAGAAGTAGTGATGATCCTGAAAAGCCGCTATGCCGTGCTGAACATTGACACCAACATCAATACCAAAAACATCTATAAAACAAGTCGCTTGGTTTCGAACCTGATGAACATGCCGGTTCAGCCAAACAAGGCGATTGTTGGTCGCAACGCTTTTGCGCACTCATCTGGTATTCACCAGGATGGGGTGTTGAAAAACCGCGAAAACTACGAAATCATCGACCCAACCGAAGTGGGAATCAACGAATCGAGCATTGTGTTGACTGCCCGCAGCGGACGTGCTGCATTGAAACACCGTTTGGAAATCATGGGCTACGAACTCGATAAGGAAAAATTGGATGAGGTTTACGAACAATTCCTGAAACTGGCCGACAAGAAAAAAGATGTGAAAGACGACGATGTGGCTGCTTTGTTGGGTGACATGACTCAGAAAGAGCGACGGGTAAAACTTGATTTCTTGCAAGTTGTTACTGGTAAAGGTTTGGTGCCAATTGCCAATGTTCGGTTGAATATCGCCGGTGAAATTCTGGACGCTACTGCTTCAGGAAACGGTCCGGTTGACGCAGCTTTGAAAGCTGTGAAGAAAATCATTCACCGCAAAGTGGTATTGGAAGAGTTCCTTATTCAGGCCATTACCCGCGGCAGCGACGACTTTGGTAAGGTGCATATGCAGGTAAAACACGAAGGAGCTATTTTTCATGGATTTGGTGCCAATACCGACATTATTACCGCATCGGTTGAGGCTTTCCTCGATGCGATCAACAAAATCCCGGGAGCAACAAAAGCTGTTCAGGAGTAAAATAAGTATCAGTTATCAGTCGCAGTTTGCGCGAAATATCATTTGCCGTCTGCTTTAGCTGACGGACATGAATAAAAATATTAAAATCAATTTTTGCTGAAGCCAACTCCCCTCTCCCTCGGAGAGGGGCTGGGGGTGAGGCTCAAAATAAAAATAATGGAAGCAAAAACTTTATTTGACAAAATTTGGGATTCGCACGTCGTGAAACAGGTCGAGGGCGGCCCAAGTGTGTTGTACATCGACCGTCACTTCATCCACGAAGTGACCAGTCCGGTTGCATTTTTAGGCCTGGAAAAACGCGGATTGAAAGTGCTCCGTCCGGCGCAAACCATTGCCACGCCCGACCACAACGTGCCAACCATCAACCAAAACCTGAGCATTAAAGACGAACTGTCGCGCAATCAAGTGGAAATGTTGAAGAAAAACTGTGCCAACCACGGTATCGTTTACCACGGATTGGGAACCGAAGGCCATGGCGTAGTTCATATTATTGGTCCTGAAATGGGGATTACCCAGCCCGGAATGACCATCGTTTGCGGCGACAGCCACACTTCGACACACGGTGCTTTCGGAGCAATTGCTTTCGGAATCGGCACCAGCGAGGTGGAAATGGTGTTTGCCAGCCAGTGCATCATGCAGCCGAAGCCAAAGAAAATGCGCATCACCGTGAACGGAACTTTGGGCAAAGGCGTAACTGCAAAAGACATTGCACTTTATATTATCTCAAAAATCTCGACTTCAGGCGGAACCGGCCATTTCATCGAATATGCCGGGTCGGCTATTACCAGCCTGACCATGGAAGGCCGTATGACTTTGTGTAACCTGAGTATTGAATCGGGTGCACGCGGTGGTATGATTGCTCCTGACGATACAACCATCAATTATGTGAAAGGCCGTCAGTTTGCTCCGAAAGGCGCTGAATGGGACAAAGCAGTTGCGTACTGGAAAACCTTGAAAACAGATGAGGGCGCAGTGTTCGACACTGAATTGGTATTTGACGCAGCCGACATCGAACCGATGATCACCTACGGAACCAATCCGGGAATGGGAATCGGCGTTTCGCAATCGATTCCAACCAGCGAAGGTTTGACCGGAACCGACAAACTGACTTACGAAAAGTCGCTGAAATACATGGGCTACAGCGAAGGCGAGAAAATGATCGGCAAATCAATCGACTATGTTTTCGTGGGAAGTTGTACCAATGGCCGTATTGAAGACTTCCGCGCATTTGCCGATTTTGTGAAAGGCAAAAAGAAAGCCGACAACGTTACCGCGTGGATCGTTCCCGGATCGCAGGCTGTTGAGAAACAAATACGTGCCGAAGGTTTGGTTGAAATTCTGGAAGCTGCCGGTTTCGAACTGCGTCAGCCTGGATGTTCGGCTTGTTTGGCGATGAACGACGACAAAATTCCGGAAGGAAAATATTCGGTATCAACCTCGAACCGCAACTTCGAAGGACGTCAGGGACCAGGCGCCCGCACCTTACTCGCCAGTCCGCTTACCGCCGCTGCTGCTGCGGTGACAGGGAAGATCACTGACCCGAGGGAATTCCTGTAGATGATCTGATATCCTTTGCCGTTGGCTTTAGTCAACGGTTTACAGAACAAAAAGGAATCGGGCTTTAGCCCAAAATCTTAAGATTAATTTATCCGTCAGCTAAAGCAGACGGCAAAGAATAAAAACTTTGATACAATAAAAATGGCATACGATAAATTCACAAAATTAACATCGCCGGCAGTTCCGCTGCCCATCGAAAATGTAGATACCGACCAGATTATTCCGGCTCGCTTCCTGAAAGCGGTCGAACGCAAAGGTTTTGGCGATAACCTTTTCCGCGACTGGCGGTACGACAAAAGCAACCAGCCCATTGCCGATTTCCCGTTGAATCAGGCGAAATATTCAGGCAAAATTCTGGTTGGAGGTAAAAACTTCGGAAGTGGTTCGAGCCGCGAGCACGCTGCATGGGCCATCTACGATTACGGTTTTCGCTGCGTGGTTTCCAGCTTCTTTGCCGATATTTTTCAGGGCAACGCCTTGAACAATGGCATCCTTCCGGTGGTTGTAACTCCTGAATTTTTGGAGAAGATTTTTGCAGCCATCGAAGCCGACAACAATGCCCAGTTCGAAGTTGATCTTGAAAATCAGAAATTCACGATTTGTGCAACCGGAGAATCAATCGGTTTCTCAATCAATCCATACAAAAAACATTGTCTGGCAAACGGATTGGACGACATCGATTACCTGGTAAGCATCAAGGAAGAGATTGCAGCTTTCGAAGCAAAGTAATTTAAAACACGAAGACACAAAGACACGGAGAATAAGATGAAAGACAATTTGCAACCAGAACGGGAAGTATTTCTCTTTGTGCCTTTGTGTTAAAATTTTATACTATGACAGGAAAAGTAGTTGAAGTTAAGGATCAGGTGCTCAGCATCATGGATACCACACTGCGCGACGGCGAGCAGACCTCGGGCGTGTCGTTTACAGATATGGAGAAGCTGAGTGTGGCCCGTATCCTGCTGGAGGATGTGAAAGTCGATCGGATCGAAATTGCATCGGCCCGCGTTTCGGAGGGTGAATTCCTGGCAGCAAAACGGGTGCTCGATTGGGCGAAACACAAAGGACACCTCGAAAAGGTGGAAATTCTTGGTTTTGTCGATGGCAAAACGTCGCTCGACTGGATCAACTCTGCCGGCGGAAAAGTACTGAACCTGCTTTGTAAGGGCTCGTACCGACATGTTACCCAGCAGTTACGGAAAACTCCGGAACAACATATCGAAGATATTAAACGGTCGATTGATTATGCTACCGAATTGGGAATCAGCGTGAATGTTTATCTGGAAGACTGGTCGAACGGGATGCGCAATTCGAAAGATTACGTGCATTTTATGGTTGCCGAACTTCGCAAGTTGAACATCAGGCACATCATGTTACCTGATACGCTGGGGATTCTCGATCCGGATGAAACCTACGATTTTTGCCGCGAGATGATCGAAACTTATCCGGATGTGGAATTCGATTTTCATGCCCACAACGACTACGACCTGGCGATTGCCAATGTTTTCCACGCGATCAAAGCCGGAATCCGAACTGTTCATACAACGGTGAATGGGCTGGGAGAGCGTGCCGGAAATGCACCGCTGTCGAGCGTCATTGCGACGGTGAAAGACCACCTGAAAATGCAAACCCGTGTGAACGAGTCGATGCTGAACAAAATTTCGAAGCTGGTTGAGTCTTTCTCCGGAATACGTATTCCGACCAACAAACCGCTGATCGGCGAATTTGTGTTCACGCAGTGCAGTGGTATTCACGCCGACGGCGACAGCAAAAACAACCTGTATTTTAATGATTTGCTGCCTGAGCGATTTGGGCGAACCCGCGTATATGCTTTGGGTAAAACTTCAGGAAAAGCCAACATCAAAAATAATCTGGAAGAACTAGGCATTGAGCTCGATCCCGCTTCGCTGAAACTGGTGACCGACCGCATCATCGAACTGGGTGACCGCAAAGAAACGGTTACAGCCGAGGATTTGCCTTACATCGTGGCTGATGTTCTGAATTCAGATCATGGTGAAGCGCCCATTCAACTGGTCAACTATTCGCTTTCCCACGCGATGGGACTGCGTCCTTCTGCCACTGTCAGCTTCCTGATCAAAGGAGAAAAATACGAGGCAACCGCTCCCGGCGATGGTCAGTACGATGCCTTTATGAATGCCATTCAGTCGATTTACCAGGCATTGAACAAGCCGTTCCCGAAGCTGATCGACTATTCGGTCACTATTCCTCCCGGCGGTAAAACCGATGCTTTGGTTGAAACAGTGATTATCTGGAAGCTCGATCGCGAATTCAAAACCCGCGGATTGGATCCCGACCAGACTGCGGCGGCCATCAAGGCAACGATGCGAATGCTGAATATGATTGAAAAATAAAATTGATAACTCATGTCCGTTGGCTAAAGCCGAACGGCAAAGGATATTCTGACCTTTATTGAAGAAACGCCTATCCTTTGCCGTCACATTTATGTGACGGACATTTAGATCATACATCTGATGTCTCTTCAAAATATAAAATCTTCGCCGGAAGCCATTCGCCGGAATTTCGATCAGCAGGTGGACCGTTTTTCGAACATCGAAACCGGGCAAACTACCGCCATCGATTCTCCTTTGTGTATGGAGTTGGTTTCGCGTTCAGCTCTTCTTCTGAATCCGGATGCCAAGAGTATCATGGATCTGGGTTGCGGTGGCGGAAACTACGCGGTGAAAGTTGCTTCTTTGCTCCCTGACGTGGATTGCACATTGGTTGACATCAGCGCCAATATGCTCGAAAGGGCCGTGGAGCGCGTCGCCGAAATCATTTCAGGAAAGGTAACCGCATTACATGGCGATTACCGCGAACTTGATCTGGGCGAAAACCAATATGATGTGATAACTGCTGGAACAACACTCCATCATTTGCGCGGCGATGAGGAATGGGTGTTGGTGTTCAGTAAAATTCATCGTGCATTGAAACCTGGAGGAACTTTCTGGATCAACGACATTGTAATCGGCGAAACCAACGAAATTACCCAAATGATGCTGGATGGTTGGGTGAGTATTTTAAGAAAGCAGGTTTCTCAGGAAGAAGTCGATATGTATCTCGATCGTTCAAACAGTTTCAGTAAATA
>JAJZSZ010000316.1 GCA_021849365.1 Bacteroidota bacterium
GTAATTTCCTGATCGACCATATAGCGTTTAATACCCCGAATGGATACCGAAGCATCGAGCGAGGCTCTGCGACATTTGTCTTCGCAGGTGTGGAAACAAACGCGGGCGCAAACGGCAGCAAATGGGTTACGTTCACGGTGCAGTTTAAGTGCTTCTGCATAACGTTTTTCGGCGGTAAGCGAAACAAAGCCAGGAACATCAACTCCGGCAGGGCAGGCACTTTGGCAGGGTGCCCGAACCAGTTTGGCGCATTTTCCGGCTTCGCATTTATGCTCGCGGATATGGTGTTCGTATTCGTTTCTGAAGTAACGAATGGTTGACAGAACGGGATTGGGAGCTGATTGCCCAAGCCCGCAAAGCGATGTTTTCTTGATCCATTCGCCTAAATGTTCCAGGCGTTCAATGTCGCCTTCTCTGCCCTGGCCAATTGTGATCCGATCGAGTATTTCATACATTCGTTTGGTCCCTACACGGCATGGTGTGCACTTTCCACATGATTCTTCGAGGACAAAGTCGAGAAAGAATTTTGCTACATCTACCATACACGAATCTTCGTCCATAACCACCAAACCTCCGGAACCCATGATGGCTCCTAATTCATTCAGCGATTCATAGTCGAGCGAAACATTCAGGTGCTGTTTTGGAATACAACCGCCTGAAGGTCCGCCAATCTGGGCCGCTTTAAACGGTTTCCCGCTGTTTGTTCCGCCGCCAATATCATATATCAGGTCACCAAGCGATGTGCCAACCGGAACTTCATACAATCCGGAGTTTTTGATAGCGCCTGTCAGCGCAAATATTTTGGTTCCTTTGCTTTTGCCTGTTCCAAACTGGCCAAACCATTCGCCTCCTTTTTCGATGATGGTGCAAACGTTGGCAAAAGTTTCCACGTTATTCAAAACCGACGGTTTTCCCCATAATCCGGCCGTTGTCGGGAAAGGCGGACGTGGACGAGGTTCGCCCCGTTTGCCTTCAATAGAAGCCATTAATGCAGTTTCTTCGCCACAAACAAAGGCCCCGGAACCCATGCGGATTTCGAGATCGAAATTGAAACCGGTACCCAGAATATCTTGTCCGAGTAAACCCATTTCCCGGGCCGAATCGAGGGCTTTATTTAAGCGTTCTACTGCCAATGGATATTCAGCGCGAACATAAATAAATCCTTTGGAGGCGCCAATCGTGTATGCCCCGATAATCATACCTTCGATAACGCTGTGCGGGTCGCCTTCCAGTATACTTCGGTCCATAAAGGCTCCCGGGTCGCCCTCGTCGGCGTTACAAAGAATGTATTTTTGATCGGCAACTTCTTTTTTAGCAAAGCTCCATTTCATGAAGGTTGGAAATCCGGCGCCACCGCGGCCGCGCAATCCGGATATCTTCATTTGCTCGATTATTTCATCAGGGGTCAATTCGGTGAGCGCTTTTTTAAGCGAGACATATCCGCCTGAAGCAATGTAATCGGCAATTTTCTCAGGATCAATTGTTCCACATCTTCGAAGTACAATTTTCTTCTGATTTTTAAATAGTTTAATGTCTTTTATATGTGGAACCGGTTTGCCTTCATCGTCGCTGTGATGAAGTAGCCGCTCAACAGGAATCCCGCTGATCAGTTGACTGTCAATTAGTTCTTCGACGTCGGCAACCTGAACATTTTCGTAAAATACATCAGCTTTCTTCAGTAAAATTACAGGGCCTTTTGAGCAGGGGCCAAGACAACCAGTTCCTTTAACCAGGAATTTACCCTCCAGTTTTTTGTCTTTTAGCCTTTTCTCAAATTCGTTTTTTAGTTTGGTTGAACCGCAGGCAATACAACCTCCGCCTACGCATATTTGTATTATTTCTTTGTAGCGATAATATTCTTCTGAATATTGCTCCGAAATCTCCTGAAAAAAATGATCAAATTTTTCAGGTGAATTTAGTTTTTGCATAACAGATTAATTTTCAATAATCGGTGAAATTGTAAGGTAAGTAGCTTTAGAGTAGGGTTTTACAGTTTTTTTATTCAAAACTGTTGAGAATTTCATTTATTTTTGATGGACTTACCCGCTGGAAAGTCTCGTCGTCAACCATAACGACAGGAGCCAATCCGCAGGCGCCAAAGCACCGGCCAACCTCGAGCGAGAATTTGCGGTCGTGGGTAGTGCCGCCAACACTAATTTCCAGTTCTTTTGACATGGCTTTCAGCACATCCTGTCCGCCACGAACGTAGCAGGCTGTGCCTAAACATACTCGAATGGTGTGTTTTCCTTTGGGTGTAGTTGAGAAGTACGAATAAAAGCCAACGACTCCGGCTACTTCGCTGTAAGGTAGTTTTAATTCTTTGCTGATCATACGCAATGCTTTCTCCGGAAGGTATCCAAATAAATTTTGCGCTGTTTGAAGAACTGGGATTAATGCCCCTGGGACGGTTCGCTGCGATTTTACGATAATCAGCAAACGTTCATAAAGTTCATCTTCATGGATCAGATTCCCTTTACAATCTTGATATTCCACAGTTGATTGGTTCATCATTGAAAAGGTTTTTGATTGTTTTTCGAAAATTAAAGATTTTGATCCAGAAATTCCATCGTTTTGGACATTCGTAGTCAATACTTTAGATGTTGTGCAATATCTTATGTCAATATCTATATGTTTGTATTTCAATAACTACGATATAAAGGTCGCAGGTAAAAACCGACATGAATAAACAGATAGGAGATTCAGCGAAAAACTTCAAATATTATTTCTTACCGGATGATTTCTGCAATACACGATTTAATATCGGGGTAGGAGAATTGAAAGCCTTCGTGCATAAGGCGTTCAGGATAAACTTGTGGATTATTTAAGAGGAGAGAAGAAGCCTCGCCCAATGCAATTTTTAGTGCAAATTTTGGAACTGTAAAAATTGCAGGCCTTTTTAGCAGGTGGGCCAGTGTTTTAGTGAAAGTATTATTATCAACGTTTTCAGGCGCCACGAGATTATAAATACCCTGAGTACGTTGGTTTTGAATTGTCCAAAGCATAGCATTCACGACATCGTCGATATGAATAAATGGAAACGGTTGTTTCCCGTTAGCTATTTTTCCACCAAGTCCTAATCTAAACAGAGGCAGAAGACTCTTTATAGTCTTGGCTTCCCGACCCAAAATCAGCCCAATTCTGAAAATAACACGCCGAACATCGGGATTAAGATTCTCAGAAGCTTTTTCCCACTGATTTACAACTTCAGAAACAAAACCTTCAGCAAAAAGATGGCTGGATTCAGTATGTACTAAATCGGGAGCATAAATGCCAATCGCTGAGGCAGAAATAAACAGTTTGGGACGTTGGTTCGCTGGTAACTGGTTGATTACCTTTGTGATATTTTCGGTTGAATCAACCCTGCTTTTCAGAATTACGTTTTTATTTTCAGGAGTCCATCTCTGCAAAATGGGTGCGCCGGCCAAATTAATGACTACTGAGGTATTCGTCAATATCGGGGCAAGTCTTTCTATATCCGATAATTCATTTCTTTTTATCCGGATAACAATATGATTTGCTCTTTCCAATGCCGGAATAAGATTGCTGGCTATATATCCGTTCGATCCGCTTATTGCAATTCTCATATGTCAAATTTTCATCAATCTGGTTTTCGAACATTAAAACCTGTAAAGTTGAATTTTAGTTTAACTTTTCAGGAATAAAAAAGAATTCAGAGTACTTTAGTGTAACTTTGCGCTTCACAAGCTTACCGACTTAACAATTTTGCCTGAATTTACTTGAAAATTAGTTCCAGAAAATATCGACGAAGGGTATTTTTCTGGTTTCATAATAAGTTTGAAATTTTTCAGTTAAGTTTGTTGTTGTCGGGCATGTGTAATATACAGAAAACGCAGAAATGAAAAAGAAATCATCCATATCTTCAGCTAAAACAAAAACATCATCGCGCTCGAAAAGTAGTGGAAAAGGAGGTCTTGGCCGTCGTATATTTTTCTTTTTATTAAAGGCTGGCATTGCTGCGCTTTTGCTTGTGTTTTTGTTATTTCTGATTGTATATGTGGGTTTTACAGGGCCGGTACCTTCATCTGATGAACTTCAGAAAATTAAAAATCCCGTCTCGACTGAGGTGTATGCCAACGATGGAAGATTGCTTGGTCGTTATTACATTGAGAATCGCAGCAATGTGAGTTTCGATAAGATTTCGCCCAATGTGATAAACGCCTTGATTGCCACTGAAGATTCGCGTTTTTATAAGCACAGAGGTATTGATGAGATTGCCTTGCTTCGTGTTCTTATGAAATCTATTCTGCTTCAGGACCGTAGTTCAGGCGGAGGAAGTACTTTGAGCCAGCAAATTGCCAAAAACCTTTATCCGCGAAAATCGTTTGGGCCACTCACCATGCCTATTAATAAGCTTCGCGAATCGATTATTGCCTATCGTCTTGAAAAACTTTATACCAAAGAGGAAATCTTAACCCTTTACCTGAATACTGTTCCTTTTGCTGAAAACACGTTTGGAATTGGAGTAGCATCGGAACGATTCTTCAGCAAACCACCTATTAAACTGAAGGTACATGAAGCTGCCACTCTGGTGGGAATGCTGAAAGCCAATAACAGCTATAACCCACGGAAAAATCCGGAACGGTCGCTCGAAAGACGCAATGTGGTGATCGAACAAATGGAGAAAAACGGCTACATTACTGCGGCTGAATCAAACGCATACAAGGCCGAACCGCTTGGTTTAACTTATAATCTGATTACTTATACCGAAGGACCGGCTCCTTACCTGATTGAGAAACTTCGGCCCATTCTTCAGGATTGGTGCGATAATCATCAGAAAGATGATAACACGCCATACAATTTGTTTACTGATGGCCTGAAAATCAGGACTACCATTGATTTTGATATGCAGATTGCAGCAGAAAATGCTGTTGCCGACCAGATGAAAAATTTGCAGGCAGTATTCGAAAGCTCCTGGGGAAAGAAAAATCCGTGGGGAAATGATAAATCGGTGGTTTACCGGGCTATGAAACGATCGGACAGATATCGTTCGTTAAAAAAGGCCGGTATTTCTGAAGATCAGATCAAAGAGATTTTTAATACACCAACCTCAGTTTCACTTTTTACCTGGGATGGGAAAAAGCAGGTTGATATGACTCCAATGGATTCTATCCAGTATTACCTGAAAATATTGAATACAGGCTTTATGGCAATGAATCCCCGTACCGGTGAGTTGAAGGCTTACATCGGGGGAAATGATTTTCGCTACTTCAAATACGATCATACCGCAGCCAAACGTCAGGTTGGATCCACATTCAAGCCGATTGTTTATTTAGGTGCTTTGGAGGCTGGTGTTTCGCCTGATACCTATTTTGCGAACGAAAGGAAGGTTTACGAGGATTACGATAATTGGTCTCCTGAAAATTCGCACGACGATTATACGGGTTACTACTCGATGGAAGGCGCATTGTCCAAATCAATAAATACAATTGCAGTTGAGGTGCTGATGCGTGC
>JAJZSZ010000317.1 GCA_021849365.1 Bacteroidota bacterium
TCTTTAAGAGTTTCGGGTTGCACGTTCATCCCGAAACTCGCATCCCGAAACCCGCAACAAAATTATGACCATACTCGATCAGATAAACGAAACAAAACGACAGGAAATCGAAACCTCGAAAAAGCTTTTTCCACAGGAACATTTAATTGCGTCGCCGTACTTCAATCGGAAGTGCAACTCGCTGAAAGCTGCGCTGCTGAAGGAAAATGCAAGTGGTGTGATTGCCGAATTTAAGCCCAAATCGCCCTCGAAAGGGGTAATCAACGACACGGCCGATGTGACTGAAGTGACACGTGGCTACGTTTCAGCTGGTGCAAGCGGACTTTCGGTGCTCACCGACGAAGAATATTTTGGCGGCTCCATCGAAAACCTGGCCAAAGCGCGGTTCGCCAATCCTGAAACGCCCATTCTGCGAAAGGATTTTATGCTCGATCCGTACCAGATTTACGAGGCCAAAGCACACGGTGCAGACGTAATTTTGCTCATCGCCGAAAGCCTGACCAAAGAGTTGCTTCTGGAATTAGCCCTGAAAGCCAAAGAACTGGGACTTGAGGTTTTGGTGGAAGTGCACAACGAAGAGGAAGTGGAAAAGCTCAACCCGCAGGTCGACATTGTAGGCGTGAACAACCGCGATTTGCGCACCTTCAAAGTGGACGTGGAAACCTCGGTTCGGCTGAGCAAACTGATTCCTGATCAGTTCGTGAAAATTTCGGAAAGCGGAATTTCTGATCCGGCAGCCATCAGTAAGTTGCGCGATGCCGGTTTCCGGGGCTTCCTGATCGGCGAGACGTTTATGAAAACTGACGATCCGGCGAAAGCGTGTAAGGAATTTATTCAGAAATTATAATGCAACCACCATTCCGGGTGCGACTTGAAGTCGCACCCGGAATAATCATACAACTATGAAAGCTCTTAAAATCAAAATCTGCGGAATGCGTAATCCTGAAAATATTTCAGGAGTAGCAGCGGTTTTGCCCGACTTTTTGGGATTCATTTTCTATCCGAAAAGTGCACGGTTTGTTGGTGAAGACTTTTCTTCCGAGCAATTAAAAGCCATTCCGGGAACCATCCAGAAAGTGGGTGTTTTTGTGAACGAGCTTCCGGAGAAAGTGATTGAAATCTGCAAAAGATTGAACTTTCAGGTGGCGCAATTGCACGGCAGCGAGTCGCCGGAATATTGTCGACAAATCAAAGCTTCAGGCTTAACCATTTTCAAAGCTCTTTCGGTGGATGATTCGTTCGATTTTGGGCAGCTTTCGGGTTATGCTGATGTTTGCGACTACTTTCTGTTCGACACCAAAGGTCATATGCCGGGCGGAACGGGGCAAAAATTCAACTGGGAGTTGCTTAAAAATTACGAAGGTTCGGTCCCGTTTTTTCTGAGTGGCGGAATTGGCCCCGGCGATCTGGAAGCCATCCGGAACTTCGAACACCCCCGATGGCGTGGATTGGATGTGAACAGCGGCTTTGAACTTTCACCCGCACTAAAGGATGTGGACAAGGTTCAGAAATTTATCAGGGAAATCAGGAATATCCAATAACCAATATCAAATATTCAATTTCCAAAAAATAATAAATAATCATTCATCAATCATACATCATGAGTTATCAGGTTAATCAAAAAGGGTTCTACGGCGAGTTTGGCGGTGCATACATTCCCGAAATGATGCATCCAAACATCGAAGAGCTGAAAAATAACTACTTACAGATTATCAATTCATACAATTTCAGGCAGGATTTTATCAGTTTGCTGAAAAATTATGTCGGTCGCCCGTCGCCGCTGTACTACGCCAAACGGATGTCGGAGCATTACCAGACGCATATCTACCTGAAACGCGAAGATTGCAACCACACCGGTTCACACAAGATAAACAACACCATCGGACAGATTTTGCTGGCCAAAGAGCTGGGTAAAAAGCGCATCATTGCCGAGACAGGAGCCGGTCAGCACGGATTGGCAACTGCCACGGTTTGCGCACTGATGGGCATGAACTGTATTGTGTACATGGGTGCTGTTGATGTGGAGCGTCAGGCACCGAATGTGAAAAAAATGCGGATGCTAGGCGCCGAGGTTATTCCGGTACATTCAGGTAATAAAACCCTGAAAGACGCCACCAATGAAGCGATGCGCGACTGGATCAACAACCCGGTTGACACGCATTACATCATCGGTTCGGTGGTAGGGCCGCACCCGTATCCCGACATGGTTGCGCGGTTTCAGTCGGTTATTTCCGAAGAAATCCGCTGGCAGCTCGACGAACAAACCGGACGTGAAAAACCAACCCGTGTGATGGCCTGTGTGGGGGGAGGAAGCAATGCTGCGGGCGCATTCTATCATTTTCTGGATGACGAAGATGTGGAATTAATCGGAGTTGAAGCCGCCGGTAAAGGCGTTGATACAAATGAAACAGCTGCTACTTTGGCATTGGGAACTCCCGGAGTGCTACACAGTTCGCGCTCGTATCTCATACAAAACGAAGATGGCCAGATTACCGAGCCATACTCAATTTCGGCCGGATTGGATTACCCCGGAATTGGTCCGATGCACGCGCATTTGTTTAAGACTGGCCGCGCCAAATACATTTGGGCAACCGACGAAGAAGTGCTGCAAGCTGTTTTGCTGCTGACCCGCAAGGAAGGAATCATTCCGGCATTGGAATCAGCTCATGCCCTGGCCGGATTGGAAAAGATCTTGCTGAAACCGGAAGATGTGACGGTGGTGAATATTTCGGGCCGTGGCGACAAAGACATGGAAACGTATTTGAATTATTTTGGATATTAGAAAAATGCGGCTAGCTTCTAGCTTCTGGCAACTGGCTTTTTTGCCAGTTACTAGTAGCTAGTTGCCAATTGCCTAATAAATATGAATCATGAACAACAGAATAAATAAACTCTTTCAGGAGAAAAAAGAACGGGTGTTGTCGGTGTATTTCACGGCGGGCTACCCCGAGTTGAACGACACAAAAACGATTATTCAGGAATTGGTAAAAAATGGCGTTGACCTGATTGAAATTGGGATGCCATTTTCTGATCCGGTGGCCGATGGTCCGGTGATTCAGCAAAGCAGTCTGGTGGCGCTGAACAACGGCATAAGCGTAAAAAAGCTGTTTGAACAGCTTCAGGATATTCGTCAGTCAGTGGACATTCCATTGATTTTGATGGGCTACCTGAATCCGGTTTTGCAGTATGGGATTGAAGCTTTCTGCCAGAAATGCAACGAAATTGGTATAGATGGGCTCATTTTGCCCGACCTTCCATTGTCGGTTTACGAAGACGATTTTAAGGCCATTTTCGAAGCCAACAACCTGCACAACATTTTCCTGATCACGCCGCAAACGTCGGACGAAAGGCTCAAACAGATTGACGAAATCTCGACCGGCTTTATTTACATGGTATCGAGCAATGCCATTACAGGGGCAAAAACGAGTGTAAATCAGTTTCAGAGAGAATACTTCGAGCGAATCCGTTCGAAAAACCTGAAAAATCCGCGGCTCATCGGTTTTGGCATATCCAATGCTGAAACATTTGCCGAAGCCTGTCAGTTTGCCAGCGGCGCCATCATTGGTTCAGCTTTTGTAAAATGCCTCGAAGGAGACGGAACACTGGCACAAAAGATTTCGGGCTTTATTCATTCGATTGCAACCAAATCGTAGTCTGGAAGTAGTTCTTTGTGGGGTGTTTTGTACATGTAACAATATGTTTTGAAACAGCTTAACAGGGTTTGTCGGCATGGGGTTGTATCTCAGCTGGTTATTAAAATCTAAAAATCGAAACATTGTTAAACTCTGTTAATCCTGATTTTAGGCATACCTGAGGCCGATGAATAATCGTTATCTTCATACAGTAGAAACAGAAACACAAAAAACGAAAGCAATGTTAGAGTACGCAAAAGTTATTTTACCGAAAGTTAGTTTTAGCCGCGATTTATTCCGGAAAGAACTAATCAAGTGCATTAACTGGGTTGGCGAAGCAGAAATTAGTAAATTGAAAGACTGGTGCTACGAGAATTTTATGGATATGTATCCAGACATTCTGACTAAAGCTTTTGCAATGAAAGCAGCCTAAATTCCGGTTATTTATTTTTCCAAAATTATTTCCTCATCAGAGGATCAGTTTAAAACCCATAAGGCCTTCGGAAACGGAGGCCTTTATTATTTCTGAAGCCTGTTAACTTTTGGGATGTTCCCGTTTAAGTAAGTTGCCCAAATCTTTACCAATTTTCTGGAACCGTTCAAATCCCTGGTTCAGCGATTCAGGATTAATGTCGCCATATTCACTGAATTTACTGTCGATGTGGTGGGTACGCGGATAAATGACGATTTTACTGTTTTTAGGAAAACCCTTCTCCAGTTTATCCTGAATGTTTTCCATGCAATTTTCATACGAAACCGAAGTTCTTCGGGCAGCGACATAAATCAGCAGGTCTTCAGGAACTACATATTTCTGAAGCAATTGAATATCTGGCAGGTCGAACTCTTCGGCAAAAGTAAAGCCACTTTTATGCCGGTGGTGATGGAAAAACTCGGTAATAGCTGCCTGTGTTGTTTTGTTGCAGTATATAAGTACATTCAGACTGAGCTCTTTAGCCAGCATGTTGAGTTTGGGAAGCCATACTTCAAATCCGGGTTCAAGCTCTGCAAGCGGAGGACAGGAGACTACGATTTTGTTATGCCCAACCAACGGATACCCAAAATGACAGATATAAACGGCCTTACTGGTGCGCGAAATAATCAGCGAAGTTTTGGTTTCGATGAAACGTTCGATAAGGCCTGTTTTGCGGGGCCAGCCAATCATAATGGTATCAGTCATTTCTTCGCGTGAGGCCCTGATTATACCTCCGGCAATATTGTGATCGATGGTGGCTATTATCTTTACTTTAGTTTCGTTGGCTGATGCCATTTTTACCAGCGACTGCAGGTTCTTTTTGGCTATAAGCAGGTTCTTTTCAGCTTCTTCGTCGTTCGGTACAACCGACAAAATTGTGATTGGATTTGCCGATTTTTTATTTTTCACATAAACGGCAAATTCGAGCAATGTTTCCATGTTACTGAGGTTTGCAATCGGAATCATAATATGCTCGCTGTAATGCACCGGGTATTCAATAATAGGCTCTTCTTTTTCCGAGGTAAGTATTTTCCGCGAGGTGTTTTCGGTTACCAATGTTGCGGTTAAGCATGTTACCAGTATAAGCAAAATGGTACCATTTAGGGCATTTTCGTCAATTATACCCGTTTGAAATCCAACCAGGATTACAGCCAGAGTAGCTGCAGCATGCGAACTGCTTAATCCGAAAATCAACCTTCGCTGATTGGTTGTGTACCTGAATATTCTGCTGGTGCTGGCGGCTGCCAGCCATTTCCCGATTAAAGCTACTACCGAAAGGGTGACCGCTATAATAACGGCATATGGCC
>JAJZSZ010000318.1 GCA_021849365.1 Bacteroidota bacterium
ATTCGGTACACACCATCGGACGACCGTAACGTTTCAGTGTATCGATGGCGGCCTGGTGTTTTTCCGGACTTTCGTAATTGTGATAAGTAATGATGTCGGAGTTTTCAACCTGGAATTTGTTTAAATTCGAAAGCGGTAGGCTCCAAACTCCTGAAGACATTGGTTGCGATGGGCGAACTTCCCAGCCCCATTCGAATACTTTTTTCAATAATGGCAGTGAACGATCGCCATAGCCTGAGTTACCGGGTTCGTTGTACAAGTCCCAAATGGCAATGCGTTTGTCGTCTTTGAAAGTAGTCAGCACGTCTTTCACATAAGCTTCCAGAGTTTTGATCAAAGTTGTATCTGAATAAAGCAAATCGCCCGGATCGCGCACCCAGCCCGAATTGTGAACACCCGGTTTTGGATCGGGTTGTTTGCCGGCTTTATAAGTTGGATTCCAGCAGTCGTCGAAAATACAGAACACCGTTTTAATACCGTGTTTACTGGCGATGGTCAGGTAGGTGTTCATACGGCCTTTGAAGCCTTCCTTATCCACTTCCCAAGCCACGTGGTGCAGATAAACGCGCATCACGTTCATGCCAATATCTTCGGCCCAGCCCAGTTCGCGGTTGATGGTGGCAGTGTCGAACGATTCTGCCTGCCAGGTTTCTAACTGGTTGATGGCAGTACTCGGATTGAAATTACTTCCTCGCAGCCAGCCGTTTTCGGCAGCCCATTGTTGTGCCTGAGCATCGGTCCAGCGGGTTGATACAGGTTCTTTTTTCTCTTCTTTTTTTTGTTGCGGCTGACAGGCTACCAAAGCCACCAGCGCAATTGCTAATAGTACAAAAAGGTTCTTTTTCATGAGATTTTATAGTTTGAACTTTAGTTTCGGTTTATTTTTCGCCTGAAGGTAATGAAATTGCTTTTCCGGCCGGAATGGCTTGTCCGAAATCAGGAGTTCCGTCGGCATTCCATTGGAATGGTTGCATCCGCACATCGCGTTCCCATCCGGGTTTGGTACTCTTCTTCGAGTGGTAAACGATCCAGTCTTCTGTATTATCGGGCGATTTTACAAATGAACAATGCCCCACGCCCAATACCTGGGCATTCCCTTCGAAAACGGGGCCCGATTTTTTCCAGTTGGTCGGGTCGAGTAAATTTCCATCGGGATTGATCAACTGAAGCATTCCCTGGCGATATTCCACCAGCCACGATTCGCGACAGGAGTAAATCACAAAGACTTTTTCGCCCTTTTTCAGGATTTCAGGACCTTCGTTCAAATTCAACGGGCCACCGGTTTCCCATACTTCATCCGGCGATGACAATTTTACGCGTTTGCCTTTCATGGTCCATGGATTTTCCATTTCGCAAATGAATAAATGTTGTTGCGTGGCGTCGGTGGTTTCCTGTTTAATCCAGCCCGACCAAATGGAGTACAACTTATCCTTGTGTTCGAGAATAGTCATGTCGATGGACCACACATTAGTTGATACATCTGCTGGATTATCGCCGGTATACAGTTTACCCATATCCTCGTATTCACTGAACACATCGTCAGTTTTGGAGCGCAACACTCCGGTGCGCTGGTGAATAAATGGCGGACCCGACTCACCGGCAGCATAATACACATACCAGCGGCCCTGTATAAAATGAATTTCGGGCGCCCAAACGCAATTGCGGTTCCAGCCTGTTTCAGGTGCCTGCCATATCTTTTTTACTTGTCCCTTTTGTGTCATTTTTGCCGAGCGCGAGATATTTATTCCATTTCCGGCCGACCAGCAATAAATGTATTCGTTGTTGTGTTTCACGAGCCACGGATCGGCACCATCCCAAACCGGATTGGTAAAGGTGTTATTTGTTTCGGAAATTTTTTCGGCTTCTTTTTCGGTGCATTGTCCAAACGAAACGAAGGCAAGCATCATTAGTATCAGAGTTTTCAATCGGTTCATTCCTGTTATTTTAAAATCGGGGTTATGTAGTTTTTGTCGATGGTCATTACTTCTTTGCCGTCGCGCTTTTCAAAATTCACGGTGCTGATATACATCTGGCGCGGATGGATTTTAGTTCCACTGTTGTGGGCATGAAAAACAATGCGCAGCTTGCCGTCTTTATCGGTAAACAATGCGTGATGCCCTACGCCAACCAGATTACCAGGTTTTTGCAGAATGGGGTTATTTTCGTATTTGGTCCACAGCCCGTTAATGTTGGTGGCAGTGGCCACCCCAACCCCATACATTTGGCTTTCGTAGCTGT
Organism: Bacteroidota bacterium; assembly: GCA_021849365.1. Lineage (GTDB taxonomy): Bacteria > Bacteroidota > Bacteroidia > Bacteroidales > Prolixibacteraceae > Aquipluma. The sequence continues at coordinate 2,239 of JAJZSZ010000318.1, forward strand.
TAGCCGAGTAGGTCATGTAATAAACTCCGTTTCGCTTGATCACAAACGGGCCTTCATTCACGCGGGGCCAGATTTCTTCCCAAGGTTGCGAAACAGAAATGCAATGGCGCATGGTTTCCGGCTTCAGGTCGGTCAGATTCTTTTCAAGCTGTGCTACCCAAACATTATTTCCGTCGTTAAACCTGACCCAGAACAGGTAGGGAGTTCCGTCGTCGTCGATAAAAAGTGAGTTGTCGATTGACTTTTCGGTTTCGAGCATGGACTTCTGAACCTCCTGTTTGAAAGGACCCAGCGGAGAATCGCTCGTTGCCACACAAATATGCTCGTCGGCAGAGAAATACATGTAAAACTTACCGTTTATGGCGTACACTTCAGGCGCCCAAAACCAGCGATCGGCATACACATCGTCTTTATGCAAGGCCAAACCGTTCGGTACTCCGGCAGGAACAGTCCAGTTTTTCAGATCATCGGAAACATACACCACAATGCCATTGGGCGATGAAGTTCCGTAGGCGTAATATTTTCCCTGCCAGGTGAGAATGAATGGATCGCCCAGCGGAACGCGGTGCTCGACCGGAGCCGGATCGGGTTGCGCTTTGCACGAAAATATTCCGGCGGTAAGAATGAGTGTCAGGATGAATAAAATTGACTTCACTGATTTAGATTAATTTTAGGATTGAGTTATTCGGCAAAATGCTTGATTTCGCGTTCCCTGATAATACAGGCAAGTAGTCGGAAATACTCACATGCAAAAACACTTTTTGCTATTCTGTGAGTCTGAATTTTGCCGGTTTAGCCAATCATTTTTGCAGAGGAATCACCAATGTGGTAACCGATTGCGATGGAGTGATGTATAAAATCGACTTTTCTGCAGGTTTGGCAATGAGAACAGATTTGCAATTTTCTGTTTCACTGGTGCGGAATGCCGTTACTTCTTTCCTGAAGTTGACCGACTTATCGAGGTTTAACCGATATTCCTGCGACTGTTCCGAATTATTTACCAGAGAAATAACCAATTCTGTTTTATCCGGGTTTATTGCTGCCAATACCTGATCGTTGCCGGTTTCAACCATCGTATAGCCTTGTCTGAAGAAGCGGGTAATCTGCATTCGCACATAAAAGTTCTTCACAATTTGGTATTGCTGTGATTTGAAATTACAGCGCATCAGGCACCAAACGTCGTTATTTTCTTCCATCAATTGCCAGTCGAGCCAGGCAATTGGTTTCATGTAGCGCATATCGTCGAAAAGCTTTTGGGCGAGGCCGAGGTTTGATCCCAGGCTGGTTTTGCTTCTTCCGCTGGGCCCGGTTTCCGATTGCCAGAACGGTTTCCCAATCGATTGGGTGAGTTGGTAGGCTTCCACCCGTTCGGCATTATTTCCTGAATAAGTGTGCGTGTTAATTTGCCCGATTTTATCCAGAATGTCGTCGGCCGATAGGTAGGCTTTCAGTACTTTAATGCACGAAGCAATGTTGGTTTCGTCGGAAGCTGAAATCATGGTTTTTAATCCGGAAGCCTGAAGTTTTGGAGCCAGAATCCGGATAATTTTCATTTGCGTTTCCGGTTCAAAGTGGCATCCTTCCTGGCTTCCCTGGTTGTACCAATAGTTTGAAGTGGATTCATTGAAAGGTTCGAGTGTTCGAAATTCAATGCCGAAATGTTGTTTGTAGTATTTGCAAACATCGACAAGGTAATCGCAAAAAGCGACATAGAATTCCGGTTTCAGGTTATCTTTTGAAGGGTCAACATGTCCACCGGCACAGCCTGAATAAGTCATCCAGTAGGGTGGCGAGTTCGAAAAGGCCTCGAAAATCGCATCCGGACGTTTGGCCTTAATTTTCATCATGATTTTGCGCTGCGCTTTGTCTGCTTCCCAGTTATACGGCGCATTGGCCGATGCTTTGAATCCCTCCATTTCGGCGCGTTTTCCCTTGCCTTTTACCATGTGTCCATCGGCATGCGACGGGTCATCGCCGCCACCAATGTTGTAGCGAAAGATGTTCATGTTCAGCTTATCAGGCGCGGTAATCAGGTCAACAATGCTATCGATTTTTGCATCGTCCCAATTACCAACCTGTGCAGCCCACCAACACAACGAGCTTCCCCAGCCTTCGATGGTTTGGTAGGTTTGATCAGTTTTAAGGGAAATTGACTTTGAGTTATTTTGCGCGGACAAATTCCAGGAAAACACGAGTAGAACGGCGATAAAAATAAATTGGCACAGTCTGGTCATTGGTTTAGGTTTTAGTTGGTGCAGTCTGTTAGTCTTATTCTTTCGGTACTTTCAGCCGGTCGCCGGTTCCCTGAATCATGATGCGTTCCCATTCTTTGCCGTAGCCTGGTTGTTTGGGCGCTTTCGGTATGTTTTTGCCATTTCCGTTATCAAGCAATTTGCGACCTTCTGCGTTTTTGACATTTCCATCCATGTATTTCATGAACAGATACTGGTAAAAAGCTTTCCAGTCGGCCACCAGTTTGTTGCCAGTAAATGCCGAGTAGCTGGTGATAAAATCGTTTGCTGAAGCCGGATTCTGCTTGTAAAGCTCAGCTGCTTGCTGATCGATGATTTTCACTTCGTTGGCATATTGATTTTCAAGTTGTGCCTGGTAAGTTTCAATTTCAGGATGAATGAGGTTGTAGCGCGAATAGGCCCAGTTATTTACCTGGTTGAAGGTCCAGAAAGCCGAGGTTTCCGACCAGGTGATCATCGATCCGTTACCTAACGCGTAACTCTCCGGAACACGCTGAATACCGCAATACATCGGGGTATACACGCATCCGTCGGTATCGTCGACACCAAACCAGAAAATGCCGCCAATAGGAGCGGGGAGCCAGCCGCGTGACTGAGCCACAAAACTATAGCCGGTTTGCTGAGTGGCAATGGCCCGTTCGCACAGGTATTTTTCGCCGTCCACCTCAAATTCCATCGGACGCCAGCGGTAAGGCGACTGGTATGGGCCCGCACCGGGGTCGTTGCGCATATCCAGCGGTGTATCTTCGTAATGATCTCGCATTCCGGCGATAACCTGCTGAAGTGTAATGGGTGAATCGGCTTTCACCCAAAGTGGCAGGCGGTTCGAAACAAATCCATTCGGGTTGGCCGACTGATCGGGATATTTGGCATCGCGGGCAAATTTACCTTGGGCATAGCTGGTGTAAATG
>JAJZSZ010000319.1 GCA_021849365.1 Bacteroidota bacterium
ACAGGTTGCACCAGGAATTGTTACTGCCATCCTGCTTTCTGTTGGACGGGGCATTGGCGATGCCGCTTCGGTACTTTTTACCGCCGGATATACCGACAGTATTCCTACCTCGCTCCAGCAACCTGTAGCCACTTTACCACTGGCTATATTCTTCCAGCTCAGTAGTCCGATTGCCGAGGTTCAGGACAGAGCTTATGCAGCAGCATTAATCCTTACTGTTATTGTTTTGATGCTGAGCGTTGCAGCCCGTTTTTATAGTCGTAAATTTTCAAAAAACAAGATATGATACCAAATTTGCTTAGGGTCGAAAAAAATGAGGATTCAACCGTTTCCAGATTGCATATTCAAAAAGAAATGCAGAATGAAAATAAGGAAAAAGGAGAGCCTGCATTAAGTGCGAATAAACCGCATATCAGTGTCAGGAATCTGAATGTTTATCTGTCCAAAAATCACATTTTAAAGAATGTTAGTTTGGACATTCCTGACAAGGCGATTACTTGTATTATTGGTCCTTCGGGATGTGGAAAAACTACTTTACTGAAAACGTTTAATCGGTTACTTCAAAACTCGACTGATGTTAAGATTGAAGGTGAAGTTCTTGTTGATGGTGAAAACATTCATGGGAGCAAGGTTGAAGTAGAGAACATACGTAAAAAGATGGGACTGCTTTCGCAGCGGCCTTGTCCGCTACCTATGTCGATATATGATAATATTGCCTATGGGCCACGTATTCATGGTATCCGGAGGAAGAAAACGCTGAATATCATCGTAGAAAAATACCTGAAGGAAGCTGGTTTGTGGGATGAAGTAAAAGACCGATTGAAATCGCCTGCTAATAGTTTGTCGATAGGGCAGCAGCAGCGGCTTTGTATGGCACGAGGGTTGGCCGTTAAACCCGAAATCATCCTGGGCGACGAAGCGACTTCGGCTCTCGACCCAATTTCAAGCAAAAAAATAGAGGAATTGTTCGTCAAACTGAGAGATCAATATTCAATCGTATTGGTGACGCACACCCTTCGGCAAGCCAGGCGAATAGCCGATTACGTGATATTTATGTATTTGGGCGAAGTGGTAGAGGCTGGTCCGGCATCTGAAATTTTTAGTAATCCGAAAGAAAAACTGACGAAGGAATATTTGGATGGATATTTTAGCTAGGGTACAATAAAAACAGATGGTGCAGACGATTCTTAACCTGTGTCTATAAAAAAGGGTGGAAACAAATTCCACCCTTTTTATGGATTCTTATCAGAAATTCTACTCGACATCCCAGATTCCGGCTGATTTCTCAAGGTTAATCAGCGTTTCTGCATAACCTTAAGGATAAAAAGATAAGGAAACTACAACCTGATCAACTTAGATATGCTTTTGGCAAACAATCAAAAAAATCGGGAATTTCTTGCCGTTTTCTCTTTCAACCTCGAAGCAGGTTTCATAACGAACATCTGAAAATCCCTTTGAAAGAAGTATTTCCTTCAGCATTTCAGGATCGAAACCTAAATGGACATTGGCTCCCAGACCGTGAAACGATCCATCCTCGGTGTACAAATCGGCAATAGCGAGGTAGCCTTCACTATTCAGCATCGAATAAAATTTCTGCAGGATATTAGGCACATCACCTACGTGGTGAAGCACCATTTGCGACAAAATGCAGTCGAAGTTTGATCCTTTATAATCAGAATGTTCTAAATCGAACAATAGCGGATAAAAGTGCTTAAGTCCGGATTTCTGAACTTTTTCGGTCATTACCTGAACCATTTGTGTCGAGTTATCCATCAACGTTATTTCCGAAAACTTTCCGGAAAGGAGAAAGCTAAGGATACCTGTTCCGGCACCGTATTCCATCGCTTTCATTTCTGGATTAACCGGAACCATTTCTAAAAAAGCTTTTGCTATTGCTTCCGAACGTTCCCAATGCATCGGATTTTTATCCCACTCGTGGGCGCGGGCATCAAATTCGCTCATAATTCTATCTACCTTTTAATGTTTGGCGTTAAAGGTACAATTCCTGTTTTAATGATCTTTATGAAAAAAGAATTTTCAGGCACAAATGACGAATTATCAAAAGGAAGATATCTTTGCAGAAAAAATTGAAGAATTTTGATCTTCAGCTTTCTTTACGAGAAACTATGTCTGGCAAATACCTCGAAATTAATATTACCTCACTCAAAAAGGGCGATAAAAAAGCTTTTGAGGAAATTTACAATGAATTCTTCGGGGTACATTATCACCTTTGCCTTCAATATATACACAACGAAAAAGCAGCCGAAGAAATCGTTCAGGATACCTTTTTAAAGCTCTGGGAAATCAGGAACACGCTCAATGACCAGATAAACATTCGTAGTTTCCTGTACACCATCACTAAGAACAATTGCCTCAATTACCTGCGTAACCAGAAAATTTCGATGAAACACATCGAAAACATGAAGTACATGGAAATGCAATTCAATTACGAGGCTTTGGAAAAATTGGGAAATTACATTCAATTTGAAGAACTGAGAAGTAAAATTGAAGAAGCAATTGCCCAACTTCCCGCAGAACTTGTCGAAACATTCCAATTAAGCCGGTTTGAAGAGCTTTCGTACAAGGAAATTGCCGAAAAACAAAACATAAGCATTAAAACAGTTGAAGCCCGGATTTCGAAGGCTCTCCGAATTTTACGCGTTGAGCTCAAAGATTTTCTTCCGATGATATGCCTGATTTCCAGCATTCTGAATTAAGCAATTAAAAAAAATCGCATTTTTTTCATCTTTTCGATAGGGTATTCGTAGGTTTATGTGTTTAGTCATCAAATCAGCAAAGTACCATGTCAGAAGAAATTTTTCATAAAATAATAAATAACACTGCAAGCGAAACGGAAAAACTCGAATTCTTTCAACTGCTGGAAACCAATCTTGAAAAAAGAGATGAATTCTATCGTTTCAAAAACCTTTATGTTGTAAGCAGCCTTAATCCGGATAATTATTCAAAACTGTCAGACAAGAATTTTAACAAATTCTGGAGCCAGGTAAATTCCTCAAAAACTTTGACAATAGGGAGCTGGATGCGCTATGCTGCCATTGTGGTTGTTGCGTCCTCGCTTGGCTTTTTAGCCAACAACCTGACAAAAAAGGAGAAAACCGTTATTTCTGAGAATCACATCGAATACAGTTCTGAAAAAGGAAGTGTTTCCTCCGTAAAACTCGATGATGGATCAGTCATCTGGTTAAGTTCGGGTACCAAGCTGGCTCTTGACAAGAACACTGACGGCAAAACGGTAGCACGTTTAAATGGTGAAGCCTATTTTGATCTAGTTCCCAATCCAAAACGAAATTTCATTGTCGATCTCGGGAAATTCCAGGTTCACGATATTGGCACTACATTCAACATCAGGGCATACGAATCGGAAAATAAAATTTCGACTTCTCTCATAAGCGGGCAGATCGATCTGGTTCAGGAATCAGGTTCCTCCATGTTAACCGTAAAACCCGGCGAATATGTCGAATACGACAAAAACAATAACAAAATTGAAGTTACAGAACACGATCCGTCGGAAATAACCGCATGGAAAGAAGGAAAATTCGTGTTCATCGACCAATCGCTCGGCGATATTTGCAAAGAGCTTGAACGCTGGTACAACATTGAAATTAGCATTGAAGATCAGAATTTATCGGAAATTAAATACAACAGTGTAGTAAAACGCAGTACCACAGTGGAAATGGTATTGAAATACCTGGCTGTAACCGATCAGATAAAATATGAAATAACCAATAAAAAAGAAGGGAAAGACATTATTAAAATCAGAAAATAAAAAAATGCACCTGTGGAGAGGTGCATTTGAATTTCATAAACAGAAACTGAGTGGAGTCAGTTTCCAATATTAACTTAATTCAAAACAAACGTATGAAAAATTGTTGTGATTTGCCGTGTTTAGCCCGGCGAAAGTGGAAAAAATTTGCGCGTGTTATGAAACTAACGACCTTTTTATTACTATTTTCTTTATTGACAGCGACTGCTGCATCAACTTACAGTCAGTCAGCCCGTATCAACCTGAAAATGAAAGATGCTTCGCTAGTCGATATCTTTCGCGAAATTGAACGCAAAAGCGATTTTGGCTTTTTCTTCAAAAGCGAAGATATGGACATGAATAAGCATGTTTCGATTGATTTACAAAATGCCTCTATCAGTGAAATCCTGGAAAAGATATTAATAAGTAATTATTCATACCGGATCATTGATAAAAACATCATTATCACCAAATCGAACACCTCTGATGTACAGCAACAAAAATCGGTAAGCGGAAAAGTCACCGATACCAGCGGAGGAACGCTTCCCGGAGTTTCGGTAGTTGTAAAAGGAACTACCAACGGAACAATTACCGATATGGATGGTAATTACAAACTTTCCAATGTTTCCGAAAATGCCATTTTACAATTCTCATTTGTAGGGATGAAAACACAGGAGATTGCCACTGCCGGCAAAACAGTTATTAATGTTTCGCTTGCAGAAGAAGCCATAGGAATCGACGAAGTTGTGGCCGTAGGATATGCTACTCAGAAAAAAGTAAACATGACCGGATCGGTTTCATCAATTAAATTTGATGATGTGGCTACCTCAAGGCCTATTACCAACATTTCCTCGGCTTTGTCAGGCCTAAGTTCAGGTGTAACCATTCGCCAATCAACCGGCCGCCCGGGTTCGGATGGGGCCACCATTCGTGTGCGTGGTATCGGAACACTGAATAACAGTAACCCACTCGTTATAATTGACGGAATGGAAGGTTCCCTTGATGCAGTAAACCCGCAGGATATTGAATCAGTTTCAATCCTGAAAGATGCTGCTTCGGCTTCAATTTATGGTTCGCGTGCGGCAAACGGAGTTATACTTGTAACTACCAAAAAGGGTGATGGGAAACGATTGAATGTAACCTACAATGGAACGTTCTCGGTTGCTGAACCAGCCAATTTGCTTGACTTCATTTCGGATTATCCGAAATACATGCGATTAATGAATGAAAGTGCCCGCAATGTTTTAATAGCCGAGCCTTTCTCTACCAATACAATTTCGGCATGGGAAACTGCACAAAAAGACCCCAATGCATTAAATGCCAATGGAATGCCAAATTACATAGCTTTCCCGAATACCAACTGGAATAACGAAATGTACCAGAGAAACTTAGTGCAAGACCATACCGTTTCGGTAAACGGAGCAACCAACAGCGCCAGGTTCCTTCTTTCTGCAGGTTATCTGGATAATCCTGGTCTGGTTGAATATACCGGAATGAAACGGTACTCTTTGCGATCTAATGTTGAAATCGATGCCACAAAATGGTTAACTGTAGGTACCAGAACCTATGCCACCATGACCAATACTGAACCAGGTAACTATGACAACGTATTGACATACATCTTCCAGAC
>JAJZSZ010000320.1 GCA_021849365.1 Bacteroidota bacterium
ATGGTATCGTAGTAGCCCATCCCAATGTAAGTGTTGAACACTTTGTTTTTGGCGGCCAGAGCCAGAATCTTACGGAAATACTGGCGTTCGGTCAAACCGTCTTCAAGGTTGAGCGGTTTTTCGAGCCGGATGTTTTTCGGAACTGTTTGGTCGATGAGTTCGTCGAGCGTTGAAACGCCCAATTTGCCAAGCATTTCCTGAATTTCGAGGTCGCGCGGACCAATGTGGCGCATTACAAATTTATCGCTTGCCATATCGTATGAAGTAAGTTTATTTTAAGGCTGCAAGTTTAGGAAGAATATCATTCTCCGGAAATGATTTTTGTTGTTTTTCAGCCTTCGAAGGATTGAGGGACTGAATTACTGAATGATTGAATTGTTGCCACTTGACTTTACTTGGGTAAATTGTCGCCCGGAAAGCTTCGCGCAGTGTGCACTTCGTAAATAAAAACGCCGGCCATTACTCCGGGATCACCATCCATAATCTCTTTGGTTTGTTCCATGTCGGCATTAAATATTCCAAGGCCTTTCAAATCAGACTCGTCAGAGACAGGGCAAACTATCGACAGTAATCCTTTTTCGCGAAGTTCGAAATTACGCCGGGCATGTTCCCAAATGATAGGTTGATTATCTGGCTTGCCGTAATTTGGGCCACTTTTCAGTAAAACGACACTGTATAATTTCGCCTGCGAAATCATTTGCATCATCAATTCGTCAGTAATTTCTTTCATTGTATAATTAGGTTAGGAATGGATTATTTTTCTTTTCAAAACCAATGGTCGTTTCCGGGCCGTGGCCGCAATAAACTACTGTTTCTTCAGGTAAAGTGAGTAGTTTGGTTTGAATATTTCCGACCAATTGATCAAAACTTCCGCCCGGTAAATCGGTGCGGCCAATACTTCCATAGAAAAGCACGTCGCCGGCGATCAATATTTTTTCTTCAGGATTGTGAAAAACGACACCGCCCGGAGAATGGCCGGGAGCTTCAATTACTTCGAGGTACGAATTTCCGAAAGTGAGCCGATCACCTTCCTTGAAAAACGAATCCGGCGCATCTATTGGTTCCATCGGAATGCCGAAACGGTCGCCAGAATCAACGGCATGTTCAACCAGAATGGCTTCACCTGCATGGGCTTCAAACTGAAGTTTATATTTGGTGCGGCAATGCGTTATGCCCATAATATGGTCGAAATGACAGTGCGTATTGATCAGACGCACCGGTTTTAACCCGTTTTCAGCGATAAATCTGTCGAGTTCCTGCCGTTCGTAATCGAAATAACATCCGGCATCAATAATCGCGCATTCACCGGTCTCGTCGTAAATCACCAGTGTATTTTCCTGAACCGGATTGAACGTGAATTTTTTAATTTGCATAGTAAGTGTCTAAAGTTCGGAGTTCGAAGTGTCTAAAGTTTGAAGAACCCTCAACTTTAGGCACTTCGAACTTTAGTTCACTCCGAACTATTTATCTATTCCTTTTAACATCGGGACAAACACATATGTTCCGTGCGATTCTTTGTAATATTCGGTTTCACTGGTTTTTACCACCACATACATGGTCTGCTTTTCGCGCGGCCCCATGGGGATTACCATTCGGCCTCCTACTTTTAGCTGGGCAATTAAATCTATCGGAATTTCAGGAGCACCGGCTGTTACAATAATTTTATCGAACGGTCCGTAAGTTGGCAGGCCTTTATATCCGTCGCCATAGAAAAATTTGGGATGATAACCTATCTGTGGGAGCAATGCCTGCGATTTTACGTACAATTCGCGTTGCCGCTCGATAGTATAAACTGTTGCGCCCATTTCGAGTAAAACGGCTGCCTGGTAACCCGAGCCGGTTCCTACTTCCAGAATTTTGTCATACCGTTCAACCTGCAGAAGATAAGTCTGCATGGCCACAGTAAAGGGCTGGCTGATGGTTTGTCCGGCGCCAATCGGGAAAGCCTGATCTTTATAGGCAAACTGCAGGAAACTGCTGTCCATGAAGAGGTGTCTGGGCACTCTGCCAATGGCGTCCAGTACTTTTTCGTCTTTAATACCTTTGATACGAATACCTTCCACCAATCTTTTTCGCAAACCCTGATGTCGTAATGTATCCTGTAACTCCATAGAAAATCCTTTTTTCAAAAATAGCCAAATATAGGTTCCAAAAGGGTTGTGGCAATAAACATTATTAACAATTGCCGTTGAAAAGTATTTCGTCAGGCAATATTACAACTTTTAATTTATTCCTATTTTGCATGTATGATCAAACTCGGAATTTTTGGCGATCAGACTACTAATCATGAACTTCTGGGACAGCTGAATACGATACCGGATGTAACAATTGCCGGCATCTATTTCTCCGGAAATACGGATGTCCCCGGGGAATTTCCTGTATTGGCCAGTCCGACAGGTTTGATGGATGTTTCTGATGCCATTTTGGTTTTGAGCGATAAAAGTATCAGCAACGATCTGGTTAAGCTAATCCTGAGAAAAAGTAAGCCGGTTTACTTAAAGGCTGTTCCGAATTTACATATCAGGGAGATAAAGGAGTTGATCGACCTTGAAAAAGAAGCCGGCATTGTTACGTTTATTTATAACCCGTTTACTTACAACCCCCATTTCGATCCGTTCCGGAGTAAGTACGAAAAGCCTTTTCTGATTAATCTCCGGACTTGTTTTGAAGGAAATGTAATAAAGCCTTCGCACGAGATTTTGCTTTTAGTTACCGCGATGAACCGGTTGGTTCAAAGTAATTACAAAAAGCTGGATGTTTTCGGCAGTATGGATACAATTGATCAGTTGGTAATTAGTGTCCGTATTGAATATGAAAACGGATGCGTGGTAAACCTTACCCTTTCACAGCAAAAAACGAAGGGATATTGTGAAATTTTCCAGCAATCGGGAATGGTAAGCTTTGAGATAGACGAACCGCTGTACATTCAGCATCCTCAATTAAATCAGGAGAATATGGCTGTGAAAAACTTTATCAGTTTAATTCTGAACCATGACACAAAAACCAGCTCATTCGACAGTTTATTGAACGGAGTACAAATTGTTCATGAAATAAAAGAGCATTTGCGATTCAACGGGATCGATTTTTAACGCGAATAGTCTACTTTTGCTGCAATATTTTTTTCAATGAAGCGTTCGGTATTACGACAGTAATCCGGATCAAACGAGGATGTATGCATAAAACTCTACAAGTCGCCAGGTACCTGGTTTTCGATATAATTGGTGCTATTATCAGTTGGTCGCTATTTTACATTTACCGGAAGGTATATATCGAACCGATAAAGTTTGGCTACGAGATTCCCGTAGAGTTTGACCGGAAGTTTTACCTGGCTTTGATTTTCATCCCTGCTTTTTGGATTACCATTTATTACATTACCGGACAATACACCAATATTTACCGAAAGTCGCGTTTGCTCGAACTTGGAAAAACAATAATGACTTCGGTAGGCGGAGTTACTGTAATCTTTTTCCTCTTGTTGCTGAACGATTGGATTCCGGATTACCGAAAGTATTATAACCTTTATTTTACCCTACTGGGACTGCACTTCGGATTTACTTATCTGTTTCGCTTAATTCTCACCACCCGTACAATTCACCGGATCCATAAACGGATTATTGGTTTCAATACCCTGGTAATTGGCGCCAACGAGAAAGCGGTTCGCTTATACGAAGATTTGCGAAGCCAGAAACGCCCGGCTGGAAATAAAATTATCGGTTTCCTTACTGTTGATGAGCAGGATTCGTACCCGCTTGAAGCTTATGTGCCAAATTTGGGCTCGTATACAAACCTTCAGAAAGTAATTAACGACAACGAGGTAGAGGAAATAATAATTGCAATTGAATCGTCGGAACACCAGCTGTTAAGCAAAATTCTGACTTTGCTCGAGAACCGGACGCACACTGTTTGGGGAATTCCCGACTTGTTCGACATTTTATCGAATACAGCCAAAACAAATACCATATTTGGAAGTCCGCTTCTAAAAATATCAAACGGGTTAATGCCAGTGTGGCAGGAAAACATTAAGCGACTGATTGATGTTTTGGGCTCGCTGGTGGCTGTTATTCTATTTTCACCGGTATTTCTGATTCTGGCCGTACTCATTAAATTGGGATCGAAAGGCCCGATTTTGTACAAACAGGAGCGTATCGGTAAATTTGGAAAGCCATTCATGATTTATAAATTACGAACGATGGTTAATGATGCTGAAACCAGCACCCCATTGCTGTCGAGTTCGGATGATAGCCGGATTACGCGGATCGGGCAGTTTCTTCGGCGCACACATTTAGATGAAATTCCTCAATTTATAAATGTAATTAAAGGAGAGATGTCGTTGGTTGGTCCTCGTCCGGAGCGGAAATACTACATCGATCAGATTGCTGAGATAGCACCGTATGTAACCCATCTTCAGAAATTAAGACCTGGAATAACCTCGTGGGGGCAGGTAAAATACGGTTACGCTTCGAATGTGGAGCAAATGGTTGAACGCCTGCAATACGACATGGTTTACCTGAAGAATATTTCGTTGTATGTCGATTTCAAAATATTGATTTACACGATTATGGAGTGTTTTAGAGGTAGAGGAAAATAATTTTATTTACCATTTATTCATTTACTATTTACCATTTTTCCGGCTCATTACAGCATTAAAATCGTAAATCGTCCAATCGTCAATTCTTTAGATAATCCCCATTTCAATGTATTGAATAATGATCTCGATCTGGCGATCTTCCCCGTAAGGATCGTATTTGGTTTTCAGGTTATTCCCAAAAATACGTGCAACTCCCTGCCAGAAAACAGCTGAAAATCCACCTTTAACTTCCTGAATTATATCGTACGAAGCTTTATGTGTTTCCCTGTCGATAAGCTTTATCAGAACCCGACCATCATTGATCGACATTTTTTTAAATTGAGGACCATATTTCTTCATCAACTCGTCTTCGGCTTTACGCACATAAATCCGGCGGTCGCGATTTCGGGCTTCCGGCGGAACTTCACGCTCATATTTCTGCAGTAAAACAGCGGCTTCTTTGGCATAAGGAAGTACCTTTTTAACACGCATAACCAATCGCCAGTATTGCTGCTCATCCGATTTATTTTTGAAAACCCTTGGCGGAAAAACTCCAACCTCGGGCAAATCGACATGTGGAATAGTATCTCTACCCGATAATTCGCCCGGTAGTATTTGAAGATTCTTTGGCCATTGCGCCAGTGCTACTTCTGCAAATCCTATGAACAACCATATTATAAAAAGGAGCCGTTTCATTTTTCCTGCATTCAGGTGCGAATATAGTTTATTGTTGGTCATGGTATTTCCGGGACATTGCAAATAAATCTTAACCCAATGGAGCACCCGAAATATACCTGGTACAATTCTAAAAACGATATG
>JAJZSZ010000321.1 GCA_021849365.1 Bacteroidota bacterium
CTCACTCGAACGCTATAATGTTCGTATGACATTCAACCAGAAAGCGTTGAACGATAAACTCGATTTGACTTTCACCGGCGTTATTTCGCAGCGCGATTATACCCCAAGTGATACCCGCAATTTCGTTTTAGCCTACAACATGATTCCGGTTTACAACGTGTATAATCCCGATGGAACCTGGTACGACAATCAGGAATACGATCAGGGTAACCCGGTTCGTAACATGACTTATAATAGTCAGGAAAATAAAAATGGTCTGTACTTCGGAAACTTTAAAGCCGATTTGGATGTGTTTAAAGGGATGAAAGCCAGTTTGAACGTATTGAAACAACGCGAATCGAACGACTACAGCCAGTATTTAAATTCACAGACCGAACGTGGTCGCAACGATATTGGTTATGCCAAACGCGAAACCTGGACTGCCGATAAACAATTGCTTGAAGCAACTCTTAATTACAAGAAAATTGTAGGTAGCCACAACATGAATTTCCTTGCAGGTTATTCGTATGAAGACAACTATTACCAAAAAATGGGCGGACAGAACCGTCAGTTTGTTACCGACTTATTCGCTGCCAACAACATTGGCGCTGGTGAAAACCTTCGCTCAGGTGATGTTTGGTCAGAAAAGAACATGAATAAACTGATTTCTTTCTTCGGAAGGGTTAACTATACCTTACTCGAAAAATACGTTTTAACGGCTTCTATCCGTCGCGACGGTTCATCAAAATTCGGTAAAAACCACCAATGGGGTACTTTCCCATCGGTTTCGGCTGCATGGCACATGAAGGAAGAATCGTTCCTGAAAAACGTAAATATGATCGACGACCTGAAATTCAGGATTGGATACGGGGTGTCGGGTAACCAGGATGGTTTGAGCCCATATTTGTCGTTACCATTGTACGGTAAAGCCGGCCAGTATTACGATAACGGCAAATGGTACAGCGCTTATCAATTTGACCAGAACGAAAACCCAGACCTTCGCTGGGAGCAAACTTCCATGTTCAACGTTGGTTTTGATTATAGCTTCCTGAAAGGACGCATCAATGGTAGTATCGACTACTACAATAAAAATACCGACGACTTGCTTTATACTTACACCGTGCCACAGCCTCCATACCTGAAAGGTACCATGATGGCCAACGTAGGTTCGATGAGCAATAAAGGATTCGAATTCGTAGTGAACGGCGACATTATTCGCAAGGACAATTTCCGTTGGAATGCTTCGTTTAACATCGCACACAACAAAAACGAAATCACCAGCTTGTCAAACGACCAGTTTACAACCAGCTCAATTAAAACCGGATCGGCATGGATTCGTGGTGGATCGAACAATACCACCCACATTGTTGAAGAAGGTAAGGAAGTTGGTACTTTCTACGGATGGGTTTGTAAAGGAATCGACTCGAACGGTAAATACATCATGGACGACATGATTGACGGTAAAGCCGGTTTGACCGACGAAGACCGTACCTACATTGGTTCGGCTCAGCCTGATTTCACTTACGGTATTTCGAATGCATTAACTTATAAAAACTGGGAATTAAATTTCTTCCTGCGTGGTGTTTACGGAAACGATGTATTGAATTTCTCGAAAATGTCGTACGCTACCACACAGTGGTTGCCTGGTGCTAATGTATTAAGAGAAGCTTTAACCATTGGCTTGAAAGAAAGTCCGAAATATTGCAGCTACTATATCGAAGATGGCTCTTTCCTGAGAATGGACAACGCCAGTGTTGCCTATTCTTTTGATACAAAAGGTAAATATGGTATCAACAAACTGAGAGTTTACCTCACCGGTCAAAACTTGTTTGTGATCACCAAGTACACAGGTTTGGATCCTGAAGTTGAAATGTCGGGACTTGATCCGGGTGTTGAAGGTCGCGAGTATTATCCAAAATCCAGAACCTTCTCTGTTGGTCTGAACCTGAGTTTCTAATCCTTTAAATCAAACAACATGAAAAAAAATAAAATATTCATTTTCATAGCTGTCGTAATAGCTACTCTTGGATTCTCGAGTTGTACTAATTTGGATGAAAAAGTTTACGATAAGCTTCCAGTTGATCAATTTGGAAAAAATACCAAAGAAGTTAACTCTCTGATAGCTCCAATTTACCGGACATTAAAGAATGTATATCCATCGAACTTTTTTCTGCTCAGTGAATGTTCTTCTGACATGGCAATTACACCAACCCGTAAGGGTGGCGACTGGTGGGATGGCGGTCAGTTCAAAGAATTGCGTTTTCATACCTGGACTCCTTCAACAAGCGTGGTGGTAGGTTCATACAACTCGGCAGTATCAGCTATTACTCTTTGTAATAAGATTTATGCCATGATTAACGACAATCCTTCCATCGAAAACAAGGAGCAAATCATTGCTGAAATCAGAGGCGTTCGTGCATTCTGGTATTATATGCTGCTCGATTATTACGGAAATGTTCCGCTGGTAACCGATTTTGCGAATAAAGATCTGCCAAAAACAAGCACCAGAACTGAGGTTTATACATTTGTTCTCAACGAACTGAATGCCATTAAAGATATCGTTAGATCTGATGTTTCTTCAGCAAGCTATGGTAAGATAACCAAAGGTGTGGTTTATACCCTATTGGCTAAAATGTACCTGAATGCTGCTGTATGGAATCCGGCAGGTGGCGCAAAATGGCAGGAATGTATTAATGCCTGTAACGAGGTAATAAAACTTCCTTATATCATTGAGCCAAACTGGAAACAGAGTTTCATTGTAAAAAATCAGAACTCTCAGGAAATCATTTTCCCGATTGTATTCAGCACCAGCGACGGTGGTAATCACATTGCTCAGCGTACACTTCACTATCTGGCAGCTCCTTCATTGGGCCTGAAAATCGGTACATGGAATGGTATCTGTGCAATGCCCGACTATGTAAAAGCTTATGATCCTGAAGATAAACGTATCGCATGGTCGTTCCTTACCGGTGCAATGAAAGATCCGGCTACCGGCCAAACTTACATTACTGCTCACGGTCGTCCGTTAATTCACACCGTTGATGTTACCATGAAATATGGTATCGATGCTGATGGTTGGGGACAAACCGAACAGGAAGATGGCGCCCGTTGCTGGAAATGGGAATTTGAAAGCGGACAGAATGGCGATGCTGAAAATGATATGGCTATCTTCAGGTTGGCTGACGTTTACCTGATGAAAGCGGAAGCTTTGGTCCGCGCCAATGGCGACAACGCTGAAGCAACCCGTTTGGTTAACGTGATTCGTAAAAGGGCTTTCGATAATGCTTCGAAACTTAAAACTGCCGTTACACTCGACGATGTTTATCAGGAAAGACGTTTTGAACTGGCCTGGGAAATTAGTTCACGTCAGGATATGATTCGTTTTGGTACATTCCTGAATGCAATTCCGGGATGGAAGGGCGTAACTCCGGCTAAATGCCTGTTATTCCCGATTCCTCGTACAGCCCGAGACGCTAACCCAAACCTTACTCAAAACCCAGGTTACTAATCAATCAATTTGCACAAAATAAAAGGGCTCCTATTGGAGCCCTT
This sequence comes from Bacteroidota bacterium, assembly GCA_021849365.1. Classification (GTDB taxonomy): domain Bacteria; phylum Bacteroidota; class Bacteroidia; order Bacteroidales; family Prolixibacteraceae; genus Aquipluma. Next base: position 3,532 of record JAJZSZ010000321.1, read on the forward strand.
TTTGTTTTGGATTATCTATTGAATTATACCAAAATTTTTGTTGTAATGTTTTTGATGCTGGTATCGATACCTTCGAATGGTTTACCGTTACCTTGATTGTCATCTTCAACAAAAAGATATTTTGCACCGGCAACATCTTTGGCAGCCCAAATCTTTTTAAAGTCGATAACACCTTCGCCAACCGAGCAAACGTCGTCTTTAATAACTTCGAAGAACGGAGGTTGGTTGGTTTTCATATCTTTAAAGTGCAACAACTGGAAACGGCCCGGATATTTGTTGAACATGGCAATTGGGTCTTGTCCGGCTTTTGAAATCCAGAATAAATCCAATTCCATAGTGATCAGGTCTTTGTCCATTTCAGGCATGAAAATATCGTAATATGGAACGATGCCGTCGATGGTGGCAAATTCGAAGTTGTGGTTGTGGTATGCAAACTGAATACCTACTTCCTTCATGATTTTACCTACCTGGTTCCAGTCGGCGATCATCTTTTTATAAGTTTCAATATTACGATCAGGCTCGTTTACCCATGGTTGAACACAATATTTTGCACCAAGAGCTGCGTGAGCATCGGCCATAATTTTTGCATTATCCATTGTAATACCGGCAGCTTCAACCTGGGTGTGGCTACTTAAAATATCCATACCCAAATCGTTTACCATTTTCTTGAATTCGGCTGGAGCGATACCATAAAATTTACCATCGGCATAACCGGCAAGCTCAAGGTTTTTAAATCCGATATCCGATACTTTTTTCAATGTGCCAGGCACATCGGCTGCCATTGCATCGCGGATAGTATAAAGTTGCAGACCTACGCCAAAGCTTTTACGGTCAACAACTGCTGCCGGAGCACAGCCTGTAGCTCCCAGCACCATCATACCGATCGATCCGGCAGCTGAAATTTTCAGAAAATCTCTTCTGTTAGTCATAGTCTTAAATTATTTGTTAATTAAAATTAGTTTTTACCTAAAGCGATAAAATGAATGATTTATGTATTCTTGTTTGTGATATTAGTTACTCAATTATTAAGCCTGAAAGTGTACTAAACACAGTTTCCAAAAATAATCAAATTACAACGAAAACCAGTAACTAAACTTGATCATTAACGCATTATTGCCAGTTACTTTGCTTAAGTTGTCGAAACTTTTGAATATAGCCGAATTGTACTCGCTCTCATAGCTCGACCGGTTATGCGACCATACAAAATAAAGGGTTGAACCGGCCTTGTATTCCCAGCGAAGCACAAAATTTGACCTGAATTCCTGAAAATTAAAATCGGGATGACTGATGGTCCAGATTGTCGATGAGCCCTGTTCCCGATAATACTGATTTTCCTGGTCACCCCATAGATATTTAAGTTCTGAATAGCGCCTGTCAGGTTCTTTGGCCTTCGAATCGGCAACTTTGTATATTTTACTGAATCTGCCTACTGAAGAGTACGGACTTCCGTAGTATTGAAGCGACAGCTCAGGGGTTACAAAGTACTCAGCTCTGAGAGTTGTGTATAAGGTTTTGCGGTTGATCCGCCCTGCAATATTTAATGTGGGCGATGGCACAAATTGATCGTTGTCGGTTAATTTCTCGAAATAAGTATTGGATGTTACCGTGAAACGATTACTGAATTTAATCTGGAAATTGAGCTTGTAATCGGTCGAATTACTGGTATTGTTATCGGCCCACATCTGGTCGAATCCGATTCCTCCTGATAACTTTTTTGTGGCATCAGTTGAGAGGAGAAGCCCGACAATTGAATGCGGGTCTTTTCTCAGGGCATCTCCACCGCGGAGTTGCCGGGTATCTATTTTATTAAAGCAATGAGCCAGTTCAGTGTCGAGCTGCCATAAATTTGTAA
>JAJZSZ010000322.1 GCA_021849365.1 Bacteroidota bacterium
CACGTAGTAACCCTGGTGCCTCACTTCCACTTCTTTAAAACCAATTCGTTCGGCCAGCGCTTCCGTAGTTTTTCCTGAAGCATCCACCAATTCGAAGCCAATTCGGTACAAATTAGGTTTTTCGTCCGACCATTTCAGGGGCGATTTAACCGGTGCGTTCAGGCGGACGGTAGTTTTTTCGCCTGCTCCAAGCCTGATTTTTTCCGAAGTAAGGTTTTCGAGTACCATGCGGTTCTGCGCGTCGAACAGGCAAACTTTCACCTGGTAATCCTGAATGGGGGAGGCTGAATAATTCTGAACTTCGGCCTGTACTTTCAGCGTGGCATCTTCGTATTTCTCGTCGAGGTCGGTTACGATGTAATAATCGCGGAGGTGCACTTTTGGGGTGGCCATCAGGTAAACGCTGCGGAAAATGCCGCCCAGTCGCCACATGTCCTGATCTTCGTTGTAAATACCATCAGAAAACTGGAAAACCATTACCGACACCGTGTTTTTGCCGGGTTTTACCAGTTTGGTTACGTCGAATTCGGCGGGTTCGTTGGCGCCCTGGTTGTAGCCCACTTCCTGTCCATTTACCCACACGAAGAAGGCCGAAGCCACTCCTTCGAAATGCAAAAAGAGTTGTTTGCCGCTGAAGTTGGCCGGAACCGTGAAGGTTTTGCGGTAGGAGCCAACCGGGTTGTAATCGCGCGGAATCTTGGGCGGATCAGATTTAAACGGCTGTGCCACATTCCTGAATATTTTTTCGCCCCATCCCTGCATTTGCCACATTCCGGGCACGGTAATTTCGGCCATCCCTTTCTCGTTGAAATCGTTCCTGAAAAAGTTTTTGTTGATGCCATCGGGATTGACTGTATAGAGAAACTTCCATTTGCCGTCGAGCGAAAGGTAGCCCGACGATTGCGCCTTGTCGCGTGTAAAAGCTTTGTCGAGACTGGCATAAGGCAGCAACGGCACATGGCCTTCTTCCTGGTTGAGGCCGATCATCTGCGGGTTCTCGATGTAGTCGTACAGATTTTCGAGGAAAGGTTTGTGCTGTGCAACAAGCGATTGGAAGCTGAATATCAGCAAAAAGGCTGCGGCGAATGATTTGATTTGGTTCATAGGTTTTGGTTAAGTGTCAACGGTACAATTATAGGAAATTGTCGGAAAGCGTGCAAATGTAACCGGCATTTGTAACGAGCAAAATCGTTGGCATGGATTGATGTGTGACAAGCAATAGCTGATGATGAGTGAGCAATACCCGTTAGTTCGTCTTATGGTGTAGCGAAGGATTTAATTCATTAGCGCGGGAATCGAATACAGGCGCTACCCCTCGTTACAAACGAGGGGTAAATAGTCATGAGTTACTCAATCTAAATTTCAAGCTTGAGTCAGAGAACGAAAACGGCGTCGTCGATGCTAAACAACCAACCCTGCATTCCTGCTATTGCTTAAATGAGGGGTTGCTGCGCGGTACGGACTATAAATTCACGCCAGCAGGGGAGTAAGATAGGCCTTGGACGGTGAGCCGAAAAACAAGTGAAGGCGGCACCCGCCTGACCAATCAGTCGGACAGAAAGACAAAAAAGTAATCTTCTGTTTTTTTGACGCGTTTTCCCTTTAGGCGGAGGGGACAACAGTGCAGCAAATAGTACTAAAATCAGATTTAAAAGATAAATATCATCGAAGTAGAGTTTCGATAATCGGAGCGAGCGCGCGGGCCGTCAAAACGCCCGGCTGAGGGTTCGTTTTGACAAGATTTTTGCTTCCTTTTCATCGATTGGAAAAGGAAGAGCCTGTCCGGCTTGAGGACAAGAACAATCAAAAGATCAGTTGCCTTATAATTTAATCGGAGGCCATGATGAAAGAGGAGCTATGAATATTCCCACAAGAATTTGAATTGATCCGTTATTGCTTCTGTTCCGGTATGCACATAAAAAAAGAGCGATCCTTTCGGGACCGCTCTTTCTTGCGTATAATCAGTATGCGATTATTTTACGATTTCTTTGAATTTAGCTTCGTCGAAGTATTTAGCAAACTCCATATCGGTAGCAGCAGTTTTCTTCAATTCAGGTTTCAATTCAATAGCTTTTTTCAGGCTTTCGTACATCAGGTTTTCTTTAGCTGTGCGTGCGCCAACTACTGCCTTGAAGTATTCTTTCCAGTAGCAACCTTGCCATGTGCAGTTTTCCAACGATTTCAAAGCGCCGTTGTTGTCACCTGCCAAAATTTTAGCTAAACCGGTGTTTGGTGAGTCTGAATCGTTGAAGTATTTAACAGCTTTAGCGTAGTCGCCTTTAATGATGCTCAAAATACCCAGGTTGTTGTTAACAGCTTCGCCGGCTCCTGAAGCAGCGCCGAAATAAGTTTCAGCTTTTGCTAAGTTACCTTCTTTCAATTCGCAGATGCCTAAGTTATTTTTAATGATAGGCTCATTGTTGTTCATCTTTTCAGCTTTTTCGAACAATGGTTTTGCATCAGCGTATTTCATTTGTTTAGCCAATACCATACCAGCGTTGTTTGGTCCTCTCCAGTCGTTCGGATATACTTTCATGAACGAGTTGTAGATAGCCAGCTGTTTGTTCAAATCTTTGGTTAAAGTAGCTGCGTAAAGCAATTCAGCTGGATTCAGTTTCGAAGGATCAGAATCGGCCAAAGCAGCGATTTCTTCGTCGGTTTTACCAATCAAATCGATGCTGGTAGTGAATTTCGAACGACGTAACTGTGGCAAAATCTGGTTGGCAACTTCAACAAATGCTCCTGAAAGGTTTTTGATTTCGCGTTCGCGAACTTCAGGATCGGTGTACATCGACAATACGCGCAGGATTAATTCTTTATCCTGAATGTTCGATTTACCCATCATTTCTTTGAATCCATCCCAGTCTTCCGGAGTGAATTTAGTTTTGAATTCAGCTTCAACTTCTGATTTCTTCAATTCTTTAGTTAAGAATTTAGAAGAAGCATCCTGACGTTTTTCAGCCAGTTTGGTGTTGTAGTCTAAAGTACCGTCTGGTGAAGCATAAGAAGAAATCTCCATGCTTTTCAGTTTCTTCCGTGGATCTTTAGCAGCTTCTTTGTTGTATTCGTTCAAACGGGCGATTTCTTCCTTGGTCAATTCTTCCTTACGGATATCAGCTTTGTTGATCAAATATTTGATGTCAGCTGTGTACTCATCAGGAACAATGCGTTGGAACGGATCGATGTTTGGATCGTATTTTCCGGTTGTATTTTTTTCTCTCTGAACACCCAAAATTGGTGTTGGATAGTTTACAACCAAAGTAGGAAGAGCAAGTACACCTTTAGCCAGGTGAATAGGAGCAAAGTCAACACTTTTCAATCCCTGCGAACCGGTGATTCTCAGTTCGAGGTCAGATAAACGCATAGCTTCAGCATAAGGAACTGCGTCTTTATATGAGAAGCTGCCGCCACCTTTCAAAGTGATCACTTTGTTGTTGGCTTTTACTTTTTCGCCCTGAAGAGTTACCGGTTCAAAGGCTTTTTCTCCGCCTTCGTATTTCAGCACTGGTGTAGCAACCAAAGTTACTTTTTTAGCGAAATACTTAGCTGGGAATTTTCCGTCAATCGCAACATCAACCTTACCGGCGTGTGTTTCCAGGATTTCAGGAGTAGTTTTAAAATTGATCAAGTTTGCGTTCTTTTTCATTTTCTGCAAACTCGCACAGCTGGACACAAGAACAGCTGCCAAGGACAAAAGGGCAAGTGGTTTTAAGTTAATTCTCATCATAGTGCGTATATTTAATTGATACTATAGCATTTGCTTAATGTGGCCCAAAATTAGCAATATTTTTTAGTGTCTCATAATAAAAAAACTCAAATCCTGCCCTAAAATTAAAGCAGAATTCGGGTTGTTCCCTTATTGTAAGTCTTTTCGAATATTGCACTAACGATTTTTTCGAAATCTTCGGTATTTTTTACAAAATCCATACCATTTGTGTCAATAATCAAAATCGGGAAGTCGCTTTGCTGCCTGAAATAGCTGAAATAGCCCTGTGCAATCTTCTCGAGATACGCTTTGGTGATGTAGGTTTCGTACGTCCGGCCTCGGATAGCAATGTTTTTCAAAAGCAGGTCAGTGTCTTTGTGCAGGTACACGTACAAATCCGGTTTTGGCATCTTTTCATAGATGATCGTGAAAAACTGGCGGTAAAGGTTGTACTCGTCGCTTTGCAGCGTGTTTTGCGCAAATATCAGCGATTTCATAAAGTAGTAATCCGAAACCGTGAAGGGGCTAAACAGGTCGAAATGACTTAATTCGCGGTTCAACTGATTGTAGCGCTCGGCCAGAAATGCCATTTCGAGCGGAAACGAGTACTGATCCTGATTTTCGTAGAATTTGGGCAGAAAGGGGTTGTCGGCAAATTGTTCTAGTACCAGTTTAGCCTGGTGCCTTTCGCTGATCATCTGGGCCAAAGTCGTCTTTCCCGACCCAATATTTCCTTCTATTACTAAATAATTTAAACTCATAATCAGGACATAAAAAAATCCCGGATGATGTTTTTCCGGGATTTTAAAAGTACAATATTTTGCGTCAAAAGAATAGGAAAAAGTCAGTAGTCATTCCGAAAAAATGAGAACATCATTATAAAAATGAGAATGACTTTACCGAATTACAATTCCCTTTTCGCTCTTTCTCTTTTTAATTCATACCTAAATGATAAAACACAAACGACCACACATCGGTATATTCTTCAATCACTTTAGCTGTTGGCTTGCCTGCACCGTGACCGGCTTTGGTATCGATACGCACCAATAGCGGCAGTTTATTTTTTGTATTCAGTTCCTGCAAACGAGCCATGTATTTAAAGGTGTGTGCCGGAACAACGCGATCGTCGTGATCTGCCGTTGTAGCTAAAACCGCCGGATAATTTCCATCTTTTTTTACGGTATGGTAAGGCGAATAGCCCAGAAGGTATTTAAACATTTCTTCGTTGTCGGCGCTGGTGCCGTAATCGCCGGCCCATGCCCAACCGATGGTGAATTTGTGGAAACGGAGCATGTCCATCACACCCACTGCTGGCAAAGCAACTTTAAACAGGTCGGGACGCTGATTGGTTACAGCACCAACAAGCAACCCTCCGTTCGATCCGCCCTGGATAGCCAGTTTTTTACTCGAAGTGTATTTCTGGTTGATCAGGTATTCGGCAGCCGAAATAAAATCGTCGAACACATTTTGTTTTTTCAGCTTAGTTCCCGACAGGTGCCATTCCTCTCCATACTCGCCGCCACCACGCAGGTTGGCAACAGCCAAAACTCCGCCTTTTTCGATGAAGGCGATGCGCGCAGCCGAGAACGATGGGGTGAGGCTGATGTTAAAACCTCCGTATCCGTATAGCAATGTTGGATTTTGTCCATTCAGTTCAATGCCTTTTTTGTGC
>JAJZSZ010000323.1 GCA_021849365.1 Bacteroidota bacterium
TGGCCTCGAAGCTAAGTCTCTGAAAGTTTATCCAAATCCATTCAACGAAAAGGTAACATTCGAATTTGTTTCGAATAAGGATACTCAGGCAGTACTCGAAATTACCAATGTTGTTGGACAAAAGATCACTACTTTGTTTAACGGACCTGTTAGAGCAGGAGAACTCAACCGAATTGAATACAGTCCTGTAAATGTTGTTCCTGGTGTATTAATCTACCAGTTAACCATGGATGGAAGTATTCAGAATGGACGTGTTGTTTATCAAAAGTAAGCGATGACAATTACTTAATAAAATGATTGATTTAAGAGAGGTCGGCCAATGTCGGCCTCTCTTATTTTTGAAACGAAATGATGCCCATTTGATGTGTAAAATGCTTAACTTTAAGTAATTTAATTTGAGTAGAACTATTTACAAGAGTTGTTTGTTTTGAATCAGAGTTGGCGAGAAGGGAAGAAATACAAGTATATACTTTCAGTGAAAAATTGTGAAAAGTTATAATATGAACGCCAAACCAAATCTACTGATTGTTGATGATATCAAGGTTAATCTTCTTCTTCTTGAGTCAATCATGAAGAAATTAGATGTAAACCTGATTAAAGCATCCTCAGGGTTTGAGGCTCTCGAAAAAACAAAAGATGTTGAATTAGCTTTAGCTATAGTCGACGTTTGGATGCCTGGCATGGACGGGTTTGAGCTTGCGTTGAAACTGAATGAAGAAAGAGCCAATGACAAGATTCCCGTTATCTTTTTAACAGCTAATTATGGGAACGAGCTGGATGTTTTTAAAGGTTACGATTCGGGAGCTGTCGATTACATTATAAAACCAATCAACAATCAGATATTACTGTCGAAGGTTAATATATTCCTCGACCTTTTCAAACAGAAACAAACTGTTGTTTACAATGCCGCACTATTAAAAGAATCGGCAAAAGAACTGGAACGGGTCAATATTGCCCTTAAATCAAGTGAAGAAAAATACCGAAGTTATATTGATAATGCTCCGGATGGTGTTTTTATCGCTGATGAAAAGGGTAAGTTCATCGAAATGAATAAATCGGCATGTTTACTTACCGGATATTCTTTTGAAGAACTTTCCATATTAAGCTTTTCCGATATTATTCTTAAGAAGCAGAGTGATGATGCCCTTCCTTTCTTTGAGAGTCTGAAAAACAATGGCTCGGTAAAATCAGATTTGATTTATGTGCAGAAGAATGGATCAAAACGATGGTGGTCAGTGGAGGCCGTAAAATTATCGAATGGAAATTATTTGTGTTTTACTAAAGATATTACCGACCGGAAAAGAGCAGAACAGGAGTTGCATTGCTCGCTCGAGCAGCTACATCAGTTAACTCAGCATATTGAGACGGTTCGCGAGAACGAACGGCTGAATATTGCACGTGAGCTTCATGATGATTTGGGACAGGCCCTCACTGCTGTTAAAATAGATCTTGGAATTATTAAGCGCGACATTTCTGACGAGAAAATTGCTACAAAGGTTAATAATGTTTCTGAGTTGGTACGAGACACCATTGTTACTGTTCAACGACTTACCGCCCAACTGAGGCCGCAGATTATTGACGATTTGGGTTTAGAGGCCGCCATTGAATGGTATACCAAAGAATTTGCCCAACGAAATGGAGTTGAAATTGCACTACATATCGAGGCTGGAATACCGATTACGCCCAATGCTTCGCTTACTGTTTTCAGGATAATGCAGGAATCACTTACCAATATTTCGAGATATGCGAAAGCGACCAAGGCTGATATTTCTTTAAGTAAATTGGATGACACTATATATTTTGCCATTTCTGATAATGGAATTGGAATAAGCGATAGCCAATTGAAGTCAAAGAAATCATTCGGATTGATTGGAATGAAGGAACGTTCAGCATCATTGGGTGGAACCCTTGAAGTTTCGCGTGGTGAAAAAAATGGAACTGTTGTGCAAATGAGCTTTCCGCTGAACTTAATAACTCAGGAAGTAACTGATTCGCCAGAGCCGAACCCGTAGAAAAAAACTACGTAAAGTAGAAAAATTAAGATTACCCGATTGATTCTGAGGTAATTTTGAATGTGACATATAGGATTTATTAATACCATTGTTCTCTGATGAAGATTTTAATTTGTGATGATCACAAAATTGTCCGCGATGGTTTGAAGCAAATACTTCAGCAACTCGGTGGAGGAACCTTAATTGAAGAGGCCGGAGATGGGTATGAAGCACTTAATTTGTTAAAGAAATCGCAGTGTGACATTCTTTTACTTGATATTTCACTCCCAGGCATGACTGGCATGGAAATTTTGCAATCGGTTAAGGCAAAATGGCCGGCTGTAAATGTATTGATGTTAAGCATGATGCCGCAGGAACAATATGCTATTTTGGCTCTTAAATTGGGAGCTTCCGGCTATCTTACCAAAGATACAGCATCCGAAGAATTACTGTTGGCCATCCGAAAAGTCTCGGAAGGGGGAAAATACATCTCACACACTCTTGCCGAAAGTTTGGCACTGCATCTTACGAAAGACACAAATAAATTAAAACACGAATCGCTCTCGGGCCGCGAATTCGAAATCATGATCAAGCTTGCCAATGGCAAATCGCTTCAGGAAATTGGGAACGAACTGTTTATTTCAGACAAAACTGTAAGTACCTACCGCAGCCGGATTATGGAAAAAATGGATTTAAGCAAGAATGCCGAGCTCACCAGATATTGCCTTGAGCACAATTTAATTTAAGCACGGAACTGATTTGCTAGAAAGAGGATCACAAAGGTTTTAAACGAAGCCTTTGTGATCCTTTTTTTTGTCTGAATTCAGGCGATGCTTCGTGTAGTATTTCTCCTACAAAAATTAGGGCAAAACTCCTACAAAGGTCAGGTCGAAACCTTACAGCCTACCTTTTGGCGCTACTGTACTTTTACAATGTCTAAAATACACACACTGACATGAAAGTATTAATAGCAGATGATTCAGTTTTAATTCTTAATAGGCTCGAGGAAATCCTTGGTGAAATTGACCAGGTTGAAGTTGTTGCAAGCTTAAGTAACGGAATTGATACACTTGAAGCGCTGAGGACTCTTTCTCCTGACCTGGCCATAGTTGATATTAGCATGCCGGGACTGACCGGACTCGAAGTTTTAAATGCTTACCGTAAAGAAAATCAGTCTGTCATTTTTATTCTCATGACATTCCATTCGCAGGGATACTTCCAGCAATTGGCTATTCAGGCCGGATCAAACTACTTCTTTAATAAGGTTGATGATTTTTACAAGATTACTCAGGTAGTTGCCGAATTGTGTGATAACAACAAGAAATTAAATAACAATAAATAGTACAGTCATGAAAAACTTTACCAGATTATTTGTTTTCATTTTGATCAGTCTGAATTTCCAGATTGTATCTGCCCAGGGTGTTGGATTTAAGGGATTTGAATTAATGGGCAAGAATCAGCAAACAGTACAACTAAATCAGACGATTACCAATAGTACCGAAATTACTCCTTTCGATGGAATGACTTCGCCTATTTTTGGACTAGCATTAAATGCTAAAATTACCTTCAACGGAGAAAAAAGCCTTGTGCGGGTTATTTTGAAGGACAAACAGGGTGATGAATATCTGGTTTACGAAACCTATCCGCTCCTGGAGGACGGAAATTCAGTTACTATCGACAATTTGTGCGAGGAAACCGGAATACTGAATGGTGTAAAACCCGTGTCGATAAAGTTTGAATTAACTGATGCAACTGTTGTTGTAAATAGTATTACTTATTCAACTGCTGCTGATCAGGGTACAGATATTGAGAAAGTAAAAAAAGAGAAAAAGGATCTTCAGAACAATCGTAAGATTGCCCAGCTTAATAAATCGATTAAAGCAAAGGGATTGGCTTGGGTTGCCGGCGAAACAGAAGTATCATCGTTGTCATATTCTGCAAAGAAGAAATTATTCGGACAAAGTACATTCCCGTCAGGTATTGAATATTATGTTGGCGGAGTTTTAAGTGCAGGAGATGGTTTAACATTGAAAGCTGCCACTGCAACCTCCATGGTTGAAGATTGGGATTGGAGAAACCGTCATGGAAAAAACTGGATTACTGAAGTGAAAAATCAGGGAAGTTGCGGTTCGTGTTGGGCATTTGCATCCACCGGTGCAACCGAAGCATTGGTAAATCTGTTCTACAATCAACCCCTTAATATGAATCTTTCTGAACAGAATCTTTTATCGTGCAGTGGGGCAGGAAGTTGCGCCGGTGGTTATCCAAGTACAGCTCTTGACTACATTAAAAATACCGGAATTATCGACGAAGCAGCCTTCCCATACTCAGCAACCGATCAGAGTTGTACTAACAAATCATCTAGTCCAACCGACCAGATTAAAATTGGTGGACGCGTAGATTTTGGATCATCAGCATATCCGGTTTCAGAAGACAATTTGAAGAAAATGCTTATCAAATATGGTCCTGTAAGCGGTGGTCTTCTGGATTGGAGCCATGCTATGACTCTGGTCGGCTGGCAAGTCGTAAAAGAAGGAGATCGTTTCTTCTATCGTAATCTGGCCAAAAGTACAATTTGGTACACTGTTCCTGCCGGAAGTACATTAATAGGTAAAACTGTATGGATTTTCAAAAACAGCTGGGGTGGTACCTGGGGTGATGGAGGTTATGTATATGTTGAAACAAGTATTTCGAACTTTTCGTGGACACATGCTTTACTTGCTCCGGTTCAAAGTTTGAAACAAAACTACACAGTACAATGTGTTGATAACGATCATGATGGATATTATTGGTGGGGATTGGGCCCAAAACCTGCAGGAGCACCTGCTTGCCCCGATACACCCGATGGAAATGACGCTGACGCTACTCTAGGTCCGTTAGATAGTTATGGAAATTGTATTCCTTTAAATTCGGCTCCTGTTGCTGATTTTACATCGAATATTACAGCATTAACTGAAAACGGCAGTGTTAATTTTACTGATCTTTCAATTAATGCCCCTGTTTCCTGGGCCTGGACTTTCGATGGAGGAACTCCTGCAACTTCAACAGCTATGAATCCTTCGGTTTCGTATAAAGCTGCCGGGAAATATAATGTTACCCTCGTTGTTACCAATGCAAACGGAAACAGCACCAAAATTAAAACCGGATATATTACGGTAGATGCATCGGTTCCGACTTTCAGCAACTCTCATGGTAACGCTTCGAAAGAGTGGATCAGTCAGGTATCGCTTAATGGTAAAAGTTTTACAAGTGTTTCTTCCGGTTCTGTTGGATATGCTGATCTTACGGCCAATGTATTTAGTGTTGCTGCCAATACAAATTATACGATGAGTTTGACACCGAAGAGTTCGGGGAAAGCCAATTACTGGTACT
>JAJZSZ010000324.1 GCA_021849365.1 Bacteroidota bacterium
CACTCATGCCATCGCCGTAACTTTCGGCCGTATCAAAAAAGCGGACTCCTCCCTCCAGCGACGCTTCAATAACTTCCTGAGCATCGCGCTCGGTAGTCCATCCGATGTGGTAGCCCCCGGTACCCAACATCGTAACATACTCATTGGTCCTACCTAATTTCCGTTTTGGAAGTATCTCTCCAAGTCGATCTCTATCATTGGCAGCCATTGCAGAACCAGCCAACGAAAGGCCAGCGGTTGCTCCGGCCAGCGATTTAAGAAACATTCTCCTGTCTGCCATAACTTCTAAATTTTGATTTCTTAAAAGTTATGAATTTTTGCTGAGAAAGCCAAAGTTCTCAGAAGTTTCAGTGACAAATACTAAACTATGAATAGAGAAAATCAGAAGTTTTTATTTCGTAGTTGGTGCCTTTTGCTGTGCAGGTTTCTTTTTCACGGTTCCTTTGGCCGGAACTCCAACTGCGGCCTTTTTTCGATCGATTGATTTTCGGAAGTCCCATGGCAGGTTGTAATAAACCGAGTATGTAAAGTCGGCGTTGAAGCCTTTTTCGGCTCTGCCATAGCCCGGAATAAAGAAGGTAGGAGGCATCCCAAGATCTTTGTTGTTAAGTTTTATTTTTCCCCGGATGGTCCAGCCCATATAAAAGTTCCGTACAATCTCTCCTTTAATTCCAATGAGGAATTCGCCCCAGTGCGCGAAGAAATTCTGGTTGCCAAAACGGCCGGTGGTAGGCATCCAGTAAGAATCGATAAGGTACGAATTTACCTGTTGGCGCCCCAGTACAAAGCCATAGCGGAGGCCAAGAAAGAGAATATTCTTGTCGTTTTTGTTTTCGGCCTGAAGAATATTGTAATCGATCCCCAAACGGGAATAACTTCCTGAACTTCGGAAATCAACATGGTCAGATTTTATCTTCATGACATCGAATCCTGATTCGAAAACAGGAAATAAATTGGGCCAGAGTTCCATATCGAACGAGAATTCCGATCCATACCGGTTTCCCTTTGTCCAAAAGTCCTGGAATGGGCGCGAAATATCCGAGCCTACCCGAATTCCTTTCATCCGAATGTAATTATCGGTGCGTTTGGGCTTATATTTTTTTTGAGGCTCGGCCTGCCCAAAGCTAATTGTTGCCAGCAGACAAAGGACGAATGTATAGCTTAATATTCTCATGCCAGGTTTTAGTTACCAAACTATCAGTTATTTGAACAGAATCGATGCGGTTGCGCGAAAAATCGACCGCCTGCAGTTTGAATTCGTTGTAAAATCCCATATCCATCGATTCGTACTTTATAATGTTTTTATGTACAAAGGTGACCGTATCAACTGTTGAGTCAAACGAAATTAAAAAGCTGGTTTTTTCGTCGGTAGATAAAGGCAATAAGATCGAGCTTAAAGTAGCATCGTTATAAAACAAGCTGTCGAGTCCTATTCCCTGCACCGATACAACAGATTGTATAGTTTCTTCTGTGGTCGAATTCAGCAATGTCGCTTTAAACATTGACTGTGGTGGCGCCTCGAATACTTCTTTACAAGCCGGGGCTGCTATCAGGATAAAAATAAGGAAGGCAATTTGCTTCATTCTGTTCATATTGAAAGGCCCAAAGTTAGATATATTCGGCTTGAATCGGAAAATGAGATTGATTTTTTGCAATTCCTTTCCTCCGTCTGGATTTCAAACCCTGTCAGAGATAACGAAATTTGAATATCTTTGCGGCAAATCCGATCGTAGGAATTGATTAATAAGGTTTTTAGAAAGTCAGGAATGAAGAACATACGTAATTTTTGTATTATTGCGCATATCGATCACGGGAAGAGTACCTTGGCCGACCGGTTACTTGAATATACCAAAACTGTTGACAGCCGTGCAATGAAAGCACAGGTTCTCGATAGTATGGATTTGGAGCAGGAGCGTGGAATTACCATTAAAAGCCATGCCATCCAAATGCAATACGTGCATCAGGGACAGGAATATACCTTAAATTTGATTGATACCCCCGGACACGTCGATTTTTCGTACGAAGTGTCGCGTTCGATTGCCGCCTGCGAAGGTGCTTTACTCATTATCGATGCAACGCAGGGTATTCAGGCACAAACCATTTCGAACCTTTATTTGGCCATTGAGCATGATCTGGAAATTATTCCGATCCTGAACAAAATGGACCTTGACAATGCCATGCCCGAAATTGTAGAAGACCAGATCATCGGGTTGATTGGATGTAAACGGTCCGACATTATTCGTGCAAGTGGTAAAACCGGGATGGGTATCGAAGAAATTCTGGAGCGAATCGTTAATGTAATTCCTGAACCGCAGGGTGATTCGGAAGCACCGCTTCAGGCTTTGATTTTCGACTCGGTGTTTAACCAGTTTCGCGGAGTAATTGCTTATTTCAAAGTAGTTAACGGCGTAATTCGGAAAGGCGATCAGATTAAATTTGTGAATGCCTCGAAAGAATATTTTGCCGACGAGATTGGCGTTCTTAAACTCGGCATGTTTGAACGGCAGGAACTCCAAACCGGCGATGTAGGCTATATTATTTGTAGCATCAAAACAGCTCGCGAAGTAAAAGTGGGCGATACCATCACGCATGCAAAAAATCCTTGCGAAAAGGCGATTGAAGGTTTCGAGGAAGTGAAGCCAATGGTTTTCGCGGGTGTGTATCCAATCGATTCGGAAGACTATGAAGACTTGCGCGCTTCGATGGAAAAACTCCAGTTGAACGACGCATCGCTCACTTACGAGCCCGAATCGTCGGCTGCTTTGGGATTTGGTTTCCGTTGCGGATTTCTTGGACTTCTGCATATGGAAATTATTCAGGAGCGCCTCGACCGCGAATACGATATGAACGTGATTACCACGGTTCCCAATGTGTTGTACCACGTGCACACCACCAAAGGCGAAACCATTAATGTATATAACCCATCGGGGCTTCCGGCTTCGACGACGATTGACGATATCGACGAACCGTTTATCCGCGCCAACATCATTACGGCTTCCGACTATATCGGGCCAATCATGACTTTGTGTCTGGATAAACGCGGCATTTTGCTGAAGCAAGATTACCTGACAACCGATCGCGTGGAGATGGTATTTGATCTTCCGCTGGGCGAAATCGTGTTCGACTTTTACGATAAACTGAAGTCGATTTCGAAAGGATATGCTTCGTTTGATTACCATATGCTCGATTTCCGTCCGGCCAAGCTGGTTCGTCTGGATATTCTCCTGAATGGCGAAATGGTTGACGCTTTATCGACCTTGATTCACTTCGACAATGCCTATAATTTTGGACGCCGGATGTGCGAAAAGCTGAAAGAACTGATTCCACGCCAGCAATTCGACATTGCTATTCAGGCAGCGATTGGCGCTAAAATTATCGCCCGCGAAACCGTAAAAGCTGTTCGGAAAGACGTAACGGCCAAATGTTATGGTGGCGATATTACCCGTAAACGTAAGCTGCTCGAAAAACAGAAGAAAGGGAAGAAACGCATGAAACAGGTCGGAAACGTTGAGGTTCCGCAGAATGCGTTCCTGGCAGTGCTGAAATTGGATTAGATAATTTTTTATATCATAAAAAAGGGGGCTTCAATTGAGGCTCCTTTTGTTTTTCAGATCTTTGAAAACAAAAAATCCCGCATTTCTGCAGGATTTTCAATATTAGGTCTTCGCGATGTATTCTACAGAATCAGCTTGTAGCCTTTGCCATGCACGTTGATAATTTCAACTTTTGGATCGTCTTTCAGGTGCTTGCGTAGTTTGGTAATGTAAACGTCCATACTGCGGGCGTTGAAATAATTATCGTCGATCCAGATGGTTTTCAGGGCAAAGTTACGTTCCAGAACTTTATTGGCATTGTTGCACAACAAGCGTAGCAATTCGGCTTCCTTAGTGGTTAGTTTCACTTCTTCCTCGCCACCAGTCAGGATTTGTTTGCGCGAATCGAACGTGTACATACCCAACTGGTAAACGGCGTTCTCATGCGAATTTGTGTCCTGGCTTACGCGTCGCATAATGGCTTCGATTCGGAAAATCAGCTCTTCCATGCTGAAAGGTTTGGTGATATAATCGTCGGCACCAATCTTAAATCCTTCCAATACATCTTCCTTCATATTTTTGGCCGTCAGGAAAATAATCGGGACATCCATATTCAGTAACCGGATGTCTTTGGCCAGCGAAATACCATCTTTTTTGGGCATCATAATGTCGAGAATACAAAGGCTGTATGGTTGATTCTTTGTGAATCCTTTATACGCAGCCTCTCCGTCGTGATACAAATCGGTTTCGTATCCTTTGGCAATCAGGTATTCTTTCAATAACAATCCAAGGTTTTCGTCATCCTCGGCCAATAGCAGTTTTACTTTTTTTTCCATGGTCTTCAGTATTTGTTGGAAAATATATCATGAATTTTGTTCCTTTATTTACAGCACTATCCACTTTTATTTTCCCTTTATGGGCATCAACAATAATTTTAACGTAACTCAATCCAAGTCCAAAACCTTTTACATCGTGCACATTGCCTGTTGGAACGCGGTAAAACCTCTCAAAAATCTGGCCAAGATGTTCTTTTGAAATCCCGATGCCGTGATCTTTTACTGCAACAACCACATAATCGTTGTCGGTTTCAGTCGAGATCGTGATTTTGGGTTCTTCTTTACTGTATTTTACCGCATTATCAAGCAAGTTAAACAAAACATTTGTAATGTGTACCTCGTCGCCCCGTATAACTGCCGGATCGGCTTTTAATTCAGATGTCAGCTCACCGTTCTTCGACTTCACACGAAGCTCAAAGTTTAAAACAACCGAATTGATGAGTGTGTTGATGTTGACTTCCTTAAATTTAAGCTTCAGTTTTCCTTCATTAAAAACAGCCATTTGAAGCACTTTTTCAACCTGGGTTGTCAACCTTTTGCTTTCCTGAAATATGATTCCGGAGATATGTTCGATGGTTTTTGGTGTGTTGGAAACGGTATTGTCGCGTAACATCTGACTGGCAAGCGAAATTGTCGAGATAGGCGTTTTCAGCTCGTGAGTCATGTTGTTGATGAAGTCGTTCTTAATGTCTGACAGCTTTTTCTGGCGAAGAATAATCATGATCGTGAAAACGAAAATACCAATCAGCATTGCCGTCAAAACAAAGGTCGGAATGACCAGTATTCCGGTTTCTTTAAGCAAGTAAGTGTTTTGTTTTGGGAAGCACAGGTAAAGCCAGTTCGATTTTTTTAGTTCTTCGAGATCGTTCGGAAATAACAATATATTATATTCCTGCTGCACATTTGCGTTGTAATTTTTATCGCCAAAAACAAACTTTTCCTCACCCCGAGAGAACGATTTTACCGCATATTTAAAATCCATCGAGATTCCC
>JAJZSZ010000325.1 GCA_021849365.1 Bacteroidota bacterium
TAAATCAGTAAACCGTGTTAACTCGCCAAATTATGCATCACTCCGGAACGAAAAAGACTTTTCGTGGACTTTGGATAATCTGCTTTATTACGATAAAAAAATTGGAAAGCATTCAATTGGAGCCACCTTGCTTCAAACTGCATCGTCGTGGGTAAACGATTATTCGTATCTGCAGGCCAAAGCGATCCCGATGGCCAGCCAGAAATGGAATGCATTAAATATGACTAATATAACTGCGCTGGATGCCTGGGATTCAGGTTTAACCGAACGTCAGTTGATGTCGTACATGGTTCGTTTGAACTATGGTTTCACCGATAAATACCTGTTAACATTCTCGGGTCGCTGGGACGGTGCTTCACAGCTGGCCGAAGGACATAAATGGGCTTTCTTCCCGTCAGCAGCATTGGCCTGGCGCATGGATCAGGAAGAATGGCTGAAACCACTCAGCTGGATTAGTCAGCTGAAGTTGCGTGTAGGTATGGGTACCACAGGTAACTCTGCTATCGCGCCATATTCAACCAAAGGTGGTGTGGTTTCGTTGTTCTATCCTTACGGAGCTTCTGGTGTAGCCGGATATGTTCCTTCAGAATATCTGATCAGCGGCGGAACTTTGCCTTTGTCAAATCCAAACCTGGGATGGGAAATGACCACCCAGTACAATATGGGTGTCGATTTTTCTCTCTGGAATGGCCGCGTTTCCGGAGTGATTGATGTCTTCACTTCAAAAACAAAAGACTTGCTGCTTCAAATGTCAATTCCTGCGTTGACAGGTTACACCATCACCAACTCAAACATTGGTGAAACAAGAAATAGAGGTATCGACATGACTGTGAATACCGTGAATGTGAAAACAAAAGATTTCAGCTGGGAAACCAACCTGAACGCTGCATGGCAGAAAGACGAAATTGTTTCGCTGGCAAACGGAAAATCCGACGATATTTCGAACAACTGGTTCATTGGGCAATCGATTGGCGTAATTTACGGATACGAATCGAATGGTATCTGGAAAGAAGAAGATGCCGCCGAAATGGCTAAATTCAACGCCAACGGACATAAATTCTCAGCAGGGAAAGCCCGTCCGGCCGACCTAAATGGCGATAACAAAATCGATCCGAATAACGACCGTAAAATTATCGGCCACACTCGTCCGCGCTGGACAGTTGGTATGACCAATACTTTCTCTTACAAGAACTTCGATTTGTCGTTTTTCCTGTATGGTCGCCTGGGTTACACCTACAATACCGGCGGCGAATGGCAGGGGGGTCGTTATCCACAACGCAGTATCGATTACTATACTGAAAACAACAAGAATTCGGTGTACCAGAAACCGGTTTACGACGTAGCCGGAGGCGATCCGTACTATAGCATTTTGGGTTACAGAAATGGTTCGTTTGTAAAAATCCGTAACATCGGAGTGGGTTACAACTTCCCGAAAGCAACTGCCAACAAGCTTGGACTGCAAAATCTGAAGGTTTATGCTCAGGCCAAGAACCCTGGAATGCTCTTCTCAAAAATTGATTGGCTGGATATGGACCTTGGTGGTTCAACCTGGAACCAGGGATTTGTTTTTGGTGTAAATGTTGGATTCTAAGCTAAATGTAACTTGTTAAACTTAAAATGAATTTGATTATGAAATTTAATAGAATAAAGATATGGATACTGGCACTCGCAATGTCAGCCAGTACAATGATTTCCTGCTCCGATTTTCTGGATGAGGAGCAAACCACCAAGCGAAATACCGAATACTTCCAGACTGCCGATGGTATCCGCGATTTGGCAACAGGTATGTATTACAATCTTCGCTTCCATTTTGCCTACGAATGGGCATTTGCCACAACCAACTACGGAACCGATGAGTTCCGCGTGGGTGGTGACGCTTCGAATGCCGTATGGGATTCGTATGATGGCAGTTTCAGCTCAATGATTACCGCAGTAAATGTGAATACCGCACTGGCTAACACATTGTGGGACAATATGTATATTGGCATTAACTCGGCAAACCTTTTGCTTAAAAGCTGTGATGAGTTCGAAGGTACTCTGGCCAATAAGGATACTTATGTTGGTGAAGCACATTTCCTGCGCGGGTTTAATTATTTGAAACTTGTTCGTCAGTATGGTGGTGTTCCGCTGAAGTTGGAACCAAGTGTTACTCCTGAACGCGAATTTTCGCGTGCCTCGGCACAGCAGGTTGTTGAGCAGGTGATTACTGATTTGACTGAAGCTTACAACAAGCTTCCATCAGCCGCTTCTTTGCCCGGTAAACTTACCAAAGATGCTGCGGCTCATTATCTTGCAAAAGCATATCTGTTCCGTGCCAGCGAAATCAACAACAGCTGGAATAGCTCGACCAAAACCGCCGATTTGGCCAATGCGCTGAAATATGCCGACGAGGTTATTTCGCATCGTCAGCTGGCTCCAAACTTTGCCGATTTGTGGAACTACACCAAAGTGGATGGTGCAAACGAAAACCTGAATGAAATCATTCTGGCAGCCCAGTTTACTTCTGATAAATCAACCAGAGGTTCATACGGAAATCAATGTCACCTCTATTATTTGTCGCAGTACCTCAATCTGGCCCAAATGAAACGTGATATCGCCGGAGGCCGCGAATATCAGCGTCTTCGCACCAACTACTATTCGTACAATGTATTCGATCGCGTAAACGATTCACGTTTCTGGAAAAGTTTCCGCACCAAATATTCGGTAAACAATCCATCAGGAGGTTATGTGCAGGGCGATTTGGGTGTAATGTATATCATCAACAATGCTTCGGATACCCGTTTTGCTGCAGCCGGCAGTTTGAAAACTGTAAAAGATGTGAAGACCGGAAAAATTGTTCCGAACGTTTTTGCAACCTACGCCGAAGGTGGCGAGTACCTGAACAACGACGCGCTGGTTAACCGTTTTGCACCATTGAGCAAATACATTGATGGGTCGCGCGAGACTGTGAGCGAAACAATTGGAAACCGCGATGGTATCCTGGCCCGTTTGGCTGATACTTACCTGATGGCTGCTGAAGTTTGCATCCGTCAGAACAATTATTCGAAAGCACTCGAGTACATCAATAAAGTTCGTACACGTGCAGCTTACAAAGCTGGCGAAAACCGCAAAGCCTATGTTGATGGTGGTGCTGCCTATACTGCATCGTCAAATCCAACAGGATATGCTTCGATGGGTGCAACCAATTCGTTCTATCCTGAAAACTCGTATTACGAATCAAACAATATTGCTGAAACCACTGATGCAACTGATTTAACTGTAGCAAGTTTCTCGAATTTACCTTCAGTGGATGAAGATATCATCAAAACCCTCGGTTATACTACTGATTACGATCGTGCCATGTGCTTCCTGCTGAACGAACGTTCGCGCGAGCTGATGGGCGAGTTCCACCGTTGGGAAGACCTTTCACGTACTAAAACACTGATCGTTCGTGCCAAAGCATTCAATAAAAAAGCTGCACCAAACATTCAGGAAAAGCATTTCTTACGCCCAATTCCGCAGGCTTATCTCGATGCTATCCAGAAAGATGGAAAGGCCCTGACTGCCGATGAAAAGAAAGCAGAACAGAATCCTGGCTATTAGTTATTGTCTTATATAAAACAGATATGGAGGCCCTCAATGCCTCCATATTTTTTATAATTTTATCCGATGCTGAATTAAACAGATTAATTAACCAACAATTTTAACCCACTATGATCAGGAATATTTTTGCTCTACTCATACTGTTGCCGGCGCTTGCTTTCGCGCAGCAACCAGCCAAACCACAAAACGACGTAACTGCGCCCTTGCACCTGATGCAGCCCGACTACGAAACTCCATACGTAGTTCCAACGGCTGCCGATATTACCAAAGTGCTCGATCGCGTTTACAATTATCTGGAAGCCACTACACCAACTCAGTTGGTCGATGCTTCGGGAGCCGTTATAACCGATCTGTCGAAAGTTACGGCACAGTCAAAATTTAAGCCGGCTGATTTCCGTCTGACCAGCTATGAGTGGGGTGTTACCTACGCCGGAATGTTGCTGGCTACCGAAACCACCGGCGATAAAAAGTATGCCGATTATTCGTTCAGCCGCATGAAGTTTTTGGCTGATATTCGTCCTGCTTTCCAGAAAGTTGAACAGCAAACTCCGGAAGCGCGTCATGTCATGACTTCGGTGCTTCACCCTCATGCACTTGACGATTGCGGTGCTATCTGTGCTGCTATGATTAAAGCTGAGCGTGCTGGAATCACGACTGATCTGAACCCGATTATCAAAAATTTCATCGATTACATCAGCAACAAACAACAACGGTTTGAGGATGGAACTTTAGCCCGTAACCGGCCACTTCCAAACTCTTTATGGCTCGACGATTTATTTATGAGTGTTCCGGCGCTGGCTCAAATGGGTAAATATACCGGAGACGCCAAATATTACGACGATGCCGTGAAACAAGTGCTTCAGTTTGCCAAACGAATGTTCAATTACGACAAAGGACTGTTTATGCACGGATGGATTCAGGAAATGCCTGAACATCCACAATTCCATTGGGCGCGCGCCAACGGTTGGGCAGTAATGACCATGGTTGAATTGTTGGAAGTGTTGCCAGCCAATCATCCCGGTCGCGATCAGGTACTCGATTTGCTGAAACGTCATATTCGCGGATTGGTCAGTTATCAATCTCAGAAAGGATTTTGGCATCAATTAATCGACAAAAACGATTCGTACCTCGAAACTTCGGCTACTGCTATTTATGCGTATGCCATGTCCAGAGCGATCAATCGTGGATACATCGACGATCAGGTTTATGGGCCAACCGTAATTCTGGCCTGGAATGCAGTAGCATCAAAAGTTACCGAAAAAGGTCAAGTTGAGGGCACTTGCGTAGGCACCGGAATGGGATTCGATCCTGCGTTTTATTATTATCGTCCGGTGAATGTTTATGCTGCTCATGGCTACGGACCTGTGATGCTGGCCGGTGCCGAAATTATTGAAATGCTGAAAAAACATTTCCCGAAACTGAACGACAGCGCCATCCAGTTCTACAAACAGGATGTGAAAACCAACGGCCCGATTTTCGAGGCAAAATAAGATATCCAAATATCTCTAAAATTAACAGCAGAGTTTCGCAGAGTAAACTCGCAAATGAACGCAGAGGATCAAAGAATCTTTGTGAAACTTTGCGCAGACTTGGCGAAACATCGCGGTTAATTTTTCTTTAACCAACTAAAATGAAGAAATCAAATATCAAATCAGGCCTGCTGGTTCTGGTTTTCCTGATAGGAGGCATCCAGATTCAGGCACAAATTGGCCGTCGGTTTCCTTCGGAACGAAAAGTGGTGAAAGACCCGGTTACTGGTACCGAACTTA
>JAJZSZ010000326.1 GCA_021849365.1 Bacteroidota bacterium
AGTAAAATCAGGGGAATAATTGCCGTATTGATCGCATGCAAACTCATAAATTTGGCCGACAGCATTGCGACCAGTCCGATGCTTCCGTATGTGCCGATACGACTGTCTTTCATGATAGCGAGGATGCGTTCGCGGGTATACCCGCCGCCAAAGCCATCGCAGAAATCGGCAAAACCATCCTCATGAAAAGCTCCGGTGACAAAAATAGTAGTTCCCATACTCAGAAGAATAGCCAATTCAGAAGGAAAAATAAATTGCAAGCCATAAAATACTACCGCACCAATTCCTCCCACAATCCAGCCAGTGAATGGAAAATACCGGGTTGACCGGTTCAGGATTTCATCGGAATATTCCAGGTTTTTCGATACCGGAATGCGCGTGTAAAACATGATGGCATTCAGAAAAATATACAATTGTTCTCGCATGATGCTATTTTTTAGACCCTCAAGATTTTTAAAACCTTGAGGGCCTGTATGGTATGAGAACTATTTATTAGAGACTCCCGCATTTTCAAAACTCGCCATTTCGTTCAGGAAATTGACAGCAGCCTGCACCAAAGGTAAGGTTAAAGCAGCACCGGAACCTTCCCCCAAACGTAAATTCAATTGGAGCATGGGCCTGGCATTCAGGTGTTCGAGCATCAGTTTGTGGCCACGCTCATCCGACGAATGACAGAATACGCAATTTTCGCGAACTTCGGGATTGATACGAATAGCCGTTAAAGTTGCCGCAGTGGCAATGAACCCATCGATCAGCAAAATCATGTGTTGTTCGCGGGCTTCGAGCATAGCGCCAACCATCATGGCTATTTCCAGTCCGCCAAAAGTAGCTAATGTTTCTTCCGGGGTTTTAGGATCATATTTTTCTGAAACCTCTTTTAGAATCTGCATTTTGTGGGTAAGTTGTTCACCATGCATCCCGGTTCCCGATCCGGTGCAATCTTCGATCGGAACATTCAGGAAACGGTGCATCAGCAGCGACGAAGGCGAAGTGTTGCCGATTCCCATTTCGCCAAAACCAATGATGTTGCAGTCTTGTTCAGCTTCCTGTTTCACCAGTTTACGACCTTTCTTAATCGCCGTGGCACATTCTTCGGCAGTCATGGCCGGTTCACGGCGCATATTACGGGTTCCCCGGGCTACCTTGGCATTCACCACAGGCACTCCTTCCGGAAAATCGAAGTCCACGCCTGCATCCACCACTTTCAGTTTAATCCCGTTTTGGCGGCAGAATACGTTGATGGCCGCCCCACCCGCCACAAAGTTCATCACCATTTGCCAGGTTACTTCCTTCGGAAATGGACTGATGCCTTCGTCGGTAAGGCCATGATCGCCGGCAAAAACGAGGATGGCCGGATTTTTCAATTCGGGGATCAGTGTATTTTGGATCAGACCAATTTGAAAAGCAAGATCTTCGAGCAACCCCAATGCTCCCAGCGGTTTTGTTTTGAAATCGATTTTGTGTTTGAGTTGTTCTTTGAGTGTCATAATCTTTGGTATTTAAAAGTCGGTCATTGTTATTTAATAGTCATCATGTGGTCATTGGCCGCTTATTCCATGTCTCTGAATACTCTGAGACTGATCACTTTTTTCAGCCCTTTATCTTCACTGGAATTCCGGAAATCATCAGGAATACTTTGCTTGATTGCTGTGCGATGAACTGGTTCATCCAACCCTGAAGATCGGCAAATTTACGTGCCGCCTCTTCCACGGGATGGACGCCCATGCCCAGTTCGTTACTCACTACAATCAAGTTCATTTTTTTTTGAACAAAACGGTCCCATTCGGTTTTGGCCTCTTTGAGCGAACGATCAGCATCAAACTGGTTGTCAAAAAAAATGTTGGTCAGCCAAAGCGTGATGCAGTCGAGCAAAACGGTTTTATCATCCACATCGCAGGCCGAAAGTTCTTTTTCCTGTTCGATGTTGGTCCAGTGCGGGCCGCGGTCGTTTTGGTGGCGCTCAATCCGCTGGCGGAAATCCTCGTCCCACACCCGCGCGGTGGCCAGGTAAACAGGGCTTTCACTTTGCGATTCGGCCATTTTCTGAGCAAAACTACTTTTGCCTGAACGGGCTCCGCCTGTGATGAATGTAATTTGGACCATTCGTTTTAATTCAGGAATATCGCCATTGTAGGTGATGCCCCAACTGTTTTTTCTGCAATGGCACCTCCTGCTTCTGAATAAATTTTCATCAGGCCATTGCTGGTTGTTGACGGACTCACAAAAACATAAATATTCCCATCAACCGGATTTACCGAAAGGCCTTTTAATCCCGAAATCCCACTAACCAGACTGTTGGCAGCAAATGTTTTGGCAGCAACATTAAATACCTGTACTCCACCTACCATTACCCAATTGGCATCGTAGGCAGCAGCAGCCACAAAAATTTTCGATTTGTCTTTGCTATAAGCCATAATTGAAGCATATTCGGAACTTACATTAGCTAAGTCGTACACAGTAAGCTGATTATTGCTGGTGTTAATATAGCCAATGCCGGTTTTTGTTGCAGGATTTGAATATGAACTGATTAAAGAAACATAAAGGTTTCCGCTGTTGTCTTTCAGAAAATACGAGCAAACTGCCGGAGTTTCGACGTAGCTGATCGCTTCAGTCGTTAAATCCATTACAGCTACGGCTTTTTTGAAATTGAGGGCGACATACAATTTTCCATTCGAAATCTCAAGTCCTTCAGGTCCACCAGCCAGTGCAATTTTTTTCTCTACAACCCCGGTTTTAATGTTGTATTTTGCAATATAGCTATCGGCCATTAGCTTCCAGTCTGGATTTGAGCCCCAGCAGGAGACGTACAGGTAATCGCCATTGGCAACGCAAGCGCGTGGTTTGGCAATCTGATCGGTTACCCCGTTTTTAGCCTGAACAAAAAGTGGATCAACCGAAATCACCTGATCGGGAGAATTGCCCATTAGGAAAATATGGTCGCCTGTCTTGTAAGCAAATTGAATGTTTGAGGTAAACACGGCTCCTTTGTTTTGCTGCTGGTCAAAGAAATTCGTGACTTCTCCTTTTTCGTAGTCGTATTTTGAAATACTGGATCCACCTTTATTGTATGATCCATAATTTACAATGTAGGCTCCTTTCACAAGTGTACTTGGATACAATTCAGGATCATCCTTTGTACAGGAATTAAAAACAACCAGGGCAAAAAGGGAAAGCAGAAAATAATTGAAATACTTTTTCATGTTTATTAATTTTAATTATTAGTGAATATTAATATCTGTGGAAAGGCCGATCCGGAAATTGCGGCCCGGCATGGCGTAAAATCGTTCGTTTTGGTAATCGGTGTTGAGGATATTATTGAGTGCGAACGACAGAAAAACCGACTGTTTAAACAAAGATAACTTTCTCGATATTCCGCAGTTAGCTAAAAAATAGGAGTCGAGTTCATATCCTTTTGGCATGTAATAGGATCCGGAGTAATCGGCAAATCGTTTTCCGGTATATCCTCCATCGATAAAAACATTCCACAACTGATAGTTAAGCCTCAGGTAGGTATTGCCAATGTGTTTTGGAACGTAAAGCAGCTGGCGGCCTGTAACCCCTGTTGGTGATTCATCCTTTTTGGTTTCAACCGGATTAAAACTATAATTGAACCTGAAGTTGAATTTCAGTTTATTTACCGACCAATCGGTATTCGATTGAAACTCGATGCCTTTGCTTTCAACTTCCATCACATTTTGAGCAGTCCAGTCAACCGCTCCCAAACGCCATTCGATCCAGTTTTTCACATCCATGTAAAACACATTCAGCTTTACATCCGACTGAATATTTGCTTTACACAGCGCGTAATTGAGTCCGAGTTCGTAGTTCATGCCATCTTCAGGCTTCAGGTTTGGATTGCCTTGCGTGCCCCAGTAGCGGTCGTTGAAGGTAGGAATCCGATAAGAACGCGATATATTTCCGTTCAGCTTAAATAAGGAACAATCAGTACTGAAAACCCTGTATTCTGCACCTATTGACGGGGTGAACGGAGCCTCAAAATTAGTGACAAGCAATTGTCGCAGGTTTAAAGTCAGTTTAAGACGGTTCCAGGCCGTATAAAACGAAGAAAAATAGAAATCTGCCTGTTGTTCCTGTTTAATCACATCAGCCGAATAGGCATAAACATCTGGTTTAATATACTGGTATTTCACACCTGATTTATAACCCAACCGTGTACTAATGTCTTGTTTTCCTTCAATTTCGGCGATTAAACGATTGGTTCCAATCTTTTGCTTTTTATCTCCGTCGTACACCTGCATATCGTGCACATAACCCAATCCGCCCCTGATGTTCAAAGGATTTTTTCTGTTTTCATATTCCGACCAAAACCGGATGTGCTTATTGTCCAGCGTTTCCGGAGCTTTGGACGTCCAAAGCTCATTCATCGTCAGTTGTATCTCATGCCAGTCATGTTCGAGCCACAGTGCCGATTTTAATGCTTCCTTTTCATTGAAACGGTAATTGATTTCCTGAATCACTCCTTCATTTTCTATAGCAGCGCCTTGTTGACGGTCGCGGATAGTTCCCGGATGTTCAACATCGCCTATTTTAGGATTGTTGAATGTGAAATCATTTTTCAGACTGAAATAAAACAGGCGTGTAACCGACTCGAAACGACCATTTCCGGCAAACAATTTGGCTCCGTACAATTGTTCACCAAATGATCCTTCCGACAGGGTAGTTTTTAATTTCATCCCATTCGTCCAGTTGTTGGCTAAACCAAGGTGAAGAGCTCCACCTATTGAACCTGAACCGTTTATGGCCGAAGAACTACCGTATTGCAAATCAATCTCATCGAAAAGAAATACAGGGACTTCAGACATATTGGAATGTCCGAGCGTTAGCGAATTGATGTTGATCCCGCCAAAATTAACCGAGGTGTGGTTGGGTGAAGTGCCACGCAAATGAATGGTAGACAATCCTCCGGCATTGGATTTCAAATAAACCGGAGTAAAACGCATCAATAACTGGTCGATAGAACCGGTCTGCCCGATGATCATCTGGTCAACCGGAATAGCCTCAATTTTAGCGCCAGCCTGATACTTTTTTAGCGGGGCATAAGTAACAACTTCATGCAACATAATTGTATCCGCCGGGTTGCTTTGTTGTGCAAATGCGCTTGATGTAATTACCAGAATTAACTGAACCAGAAAAAACCTTCTCATTTCTTAAAACAGAATATGAGCTTTGGATAAAATTGTGAAATAGAAATGATTGTATTTCACCAGCTTTATTCCCGAAGCTATTGTTGATACTCATTGGAATTGGCAGGTCTTCTGGCTCGCCTTGCTTTTTGGGGCCTTCCCATCCGTCGGTTGACGAACAGTGGCAGGGGTTTCAAAAAGTTT
>JAJZSZ010000327.1 GCA_021849365.1 Bacteroidota bacterium
TGCGCTAACGGCTACGATGTTTTTGAAATTTGTTTTCATGGCTTTGAGTTTTTTCTGTTATTAATTTCTTGTTTTCTGTTTCTACAAATTGTTTTCTGATCTAATAGACGCTTAAGTTTCGATTTCGTTACAACATGTATAGAACTTTTTTTTAAAATCTACCTTTCGTTGCATTGTTATTTGTACTGCAAATATATATCTAAAAACTAATACCATGCAATACAAAGTACTAAAAATTTTCAAAATATTTTCAAATAAATTTTTAAGTGTCTGAAATTCAGGTGTATTTAAATTTAAAAATTTTTAAGTTTTTTGAAATATTTTTATTTGTGAGTGCAAAAACATCAGAAATTCAGTCGAATTTGGCTGGAAAAATTTTCGCTGAGGAAGAAAAAAGTGATTTTTGGTGTCTGGATTTTGACCGGGAAAGTGATGAAAAACAAAAAAGTCGCTCAATTGAGCGACTTTTTTGACCGGAAAATTACCGGTATATAGTAAATGGTTTTTTAGCAGCCTCCACCAGATGAGGTTTCCTGACGAACAGGTATTACAACCTGCGGTTTTTTCTTTACCGATTCGGTTTTAGTGGTTGGCGCTGGTGCTTTCATCGCAGCTTGATCGAGTTGCATGGTTTCCAAAGCGGCTCCGCTTGTTTCGAAGAATTTATTGTCGCTGCCAAATCCACCTTTCAGGAATTTTACTTTGGTATAACCCATTTGCTGCAAAAGCAGGCAAGGAGCCACACTTTGCAATTCGTCCGATCCATATAAAACGGCTTCTTCGCCGCTCTTTTGCAGCCGGTCGAACAATTCGAGCGATTCGTCATCCAGTAAATTACGAGCCGGAATATTGATGGCTAGTTCAGCATGACCTTGTGCAAACTGATCAGCTGGCCGGATGTCGATTAACTGCTTGCCGGAAAGGTTGGCAACTGAAACTTCCAACGTCTTATCAGAAATTAGGCTAACCGACTGCTTCGCTTTTGTCTGAAATTCGATTGACTTCGGTTTAAAAAGTAAAGCAAGAAACACAATTACCAATGCTACTCCGAGTAATCCGAGCCAAAGTCTATTTGATTTGATAAATGAATCCATTGTTGAGGTTTTAATATTCTATTGTTGTAACCGTCAGACTTCGACGTGAGCTCTGTCGAACGTTAAAGCAGACGGTAAAGGATATGTTCAGCGTATTTTAATGTGTTTAATTTTCAAATCTTCACATTCCCAAATCTTCAAATTTGCTAGCAGCCTCCGCCTGATTGAGCTTCTGGTGCTTTGCGGATAACCTGAATGTTTTCGCGCTTTTGCACTGGAGCTGTTTTGGCGGTTTCCTGTCCGGCTCCGGTAAAATACAAACGGGCAGCCATTCTGAAACTGGCCAGGTCGTGATCGGCCGACGAAGCTGTAGCCGAAACTTCCGCCGGTTTAATAATGGTATTGAACCATTCGTTCATGCCACCTTTCATTACGTACAATCGGTTAATGGCATATCGCGTTCCGGTTACCCAGGTTTTTTCGGCCAGTTGATCGGAATTGGCATATAAAACTTTGTCTTTCCCGGGCTCGTTGAGCAAAGCGAGTGTTGATTTCGCGAGCAGCGAATCGGGCTGAATATTGATGGCTCCCGGCAAGGCAAATGCCTTGAACTGAGCGGCCGGACGCAAATCAATGAGCATAAGCGTTGGGTCATTCTCAATAATTCGGTGGGTTACCTGATAAACCGACAAGTAACGCGATTTTTCGGCAATGGACAACAGCAGTGCTTGGGGATTAGTTTCTTTCAGTTCTTTTTTCTTCGGAACGAGAACCAGCCCAAGCGCCAGCACAATCATCAAAACAGCCAAAATGGTATATTTTCTTTCCATGATTTCAGGTTCTTAATATTCTACTTTTTTGACTTTCTTCTGCACCCAGGCCGCGCCATAAAACATTCCAACGGCGGCAAGTACCAGGAAGAAAGTGAACAGTTCAGGCGAAATACCAAACGCATCGTTGATCATTTTTGAGCCTTGCGAACCGCTGTTGTACAAATTTTGCCATAACGGAAAACTTTCTGAGAACAGGAATACGCCAATGAACATTCCGCCCAGAAATACAATTCCGTCGAGTTTCCCAACGGCAGCTGCACACAAACTGGTTCCGGGGCAAAAACCGCCCATCGAGAAGCCAACGCCCATGATCACTCCGCCAACAATGGCTCCGGCCAGGAATGTGGGCTGAATGTACAACTGTGAATAGTCAACCAGCCCGAAGTAGCTGAGATACAATAAACCCATCGAGGCTACGATGGCTGCGGTAAAGAATACTTTCACCACAACAAAGTCGTATCCGAAAAAGGTGCCGATGATTTTGCGCGATGACGAGAAGCCGGATGCTTCCAGCGCAAAACCGAATCCCATGCCGAGCAATACGGCAAATATGTTATCCCACATGGGGGAAACAATTCCTGAAGATATAATTGGTCCGATCATAATTTCGAGTTTAAATGGTTAAATCCAGTTTTTACGGAAGATCCAGGCCGCAATAAAAGCAGTTCCGAAAATGGCAATCATGGTAATGTAGCCGCCGAACGAGAGTACCGCCATGCCGCTCAAAGCCGCGCCACTTGTGCAGCCACGGGCCAGTTGCGTACCAAATCCGAACAGCAAACCTCCACCCAATGCAAAAAGCAGTCGGCGGCGCGAAGTAATTTTCGGAGAATGTTCCACCTTAAATTTCAGGCGGTTAAACAATATTCCTGAAATAAAAGCACCGGCCAGCACACCCAAAACTTCGTAAACCAGCCAGTTGCTCATGGGTTCTTTTCCGTTTCCGGCAAACTGGCAATAGTAAGCATTGTTGGCAACGTGTTCAGGAGCAACAACATTAACCGTTGCAGCTACCGTATTTTTAACGGCACCACTGGCTCCAAGTCCGCGCCCCGAAATGTAGAAGGCCAGCAACAGGACTGTTCCCAGGATCACTCCGCCCAAATAAGGGTTGAGGTATGTGGTTCCATCAGATTTTATCTTTTTCATATTTGTTGTATTTTTTTTGAGTTCCAAGTTCCAAATTTCAAGTTCCAGGTTGTACTGGATCAATAAAGGTATCTTGTGATTTGTCCGGCTTCAACCATCAGGAAGCGGAAGATTAGCCCGCCAATCAGGATTAAAATGGCAGGTACGACCACCGGAACTTTAAAACCCTTCAGCTCCAAAGCTTCCAGAATTGCGGGGAAAATCAGGCCCAAAATTACAACAAAAGCAAAGAACGGAGCAGTGAATTTTCCACCGAGGAACAAATTGGCAGCGTTGATCTGTACTTCCGATCCGGCGAGGAATCCCATAAATAAATGGATAATGAAAAACAGTTCAACGATAATCAGTAAAATATCGATTCGGCCAATGATTTTGCGTTCTTTGTGATCTTTGCTCATCAGCATGATAACAGCCGCTCCGGTTGACATTCCGGAGACGAGGAACAAAGGCCCCAAAATAGAAGTGTTCCAAAGTGGGCGGGCATTGAAAGCCGACAACAGAATACCGGTGTAAATTCCCAGAATAATGGACAAAACCGCCATTGGCCAGGCAATCAGGGTACGGTTGGCGATTACCCATTTTTCGAATTTTTTCAGGATATCGTATTTCCAGTCCCATTTCGGAAAAAGTTCGCGCACATAACTGGCTGCCCAAATCATCGAAAGGGGAGTGATGGCCATCAGAACCCAGGCACCCCAGCTCATGGGCGATTGAATGCGAACCGTGGTGTACAATTGCCAGAAATAAAGCTTGTGTTTCAGGTCGAGAAACAGGAAGAACAAGCCGAGAACCAGCGCAAAGGGCACAATCATTGGCGCTTTTTTAACGGTTGCTTCCATCTTATTTTCTTTGCCCATGATGGTGAAAAAGCTGGCGAAGAACAAGATTCCGGCAGCCAGACCACCCAGGAAAAGGTAGCTTGGAATCTGCCAGTGCCAGATATTTAAATAAGGATCGATATTCGGGATATTGCGTCCGCTTGCAAACAATTCTTCTTTCATTTTTCTATAGTTTTTAGCGGGTTATACAAGGTAAAAAATTTGTGGTTTTGTCCCGGCTTCGGGTGCCAGCGACTTGAATTTGCGGTTTTTCAGCACGTTCACGATTTTTGAGTTCGGATCGTCCAAATCACCGAAATACATGCAACTGGTTGGGCAAACGCTCACGCAGGCCGGGTCTTTCCCTTCGCGGACACGATGAATGCAGAAGGTACACTTATCAACATATCCTTCAGGATGCGAGTAGCGTGCATCGTACGGGCAAGCCTGGATACAGGCGCCACAGCCGATACATTTGCTGTGCTCCACCAACACAATTCCGCCATCTTCAATATGACTTGCTCCGGTTGGGCAACAACGCACACAGGGCGAATTATCGCAGTGGTTGCAGCGTTCCGAGCGCAATTCGATGCTCACATTCGGGTACGTTCCGTCAACCACTTCAACCACCCAGTCGCGGCAAAAACCAACCGGTACATTATTTTCGGTCTGGCAGGCCACCACGCAATCGCTGCAGCCTACGCATTTCCGGGTATCAATTGCCATTGCATATCTCATATCTATGCCTCCTTCTTTGGATTATCTTTAACAAATGTGACAAAATTGCCACGCATTCCGGTTCCGCCCATTATCGGGTCGATGTTTACTTTCGAAATCAGTTCGGTATCGTTTACCCCACGACCAAAAGCATAAGTCAGTGGTTTGTGGTGATGCCCAAATCCGTGAACGATGTAAATCGAATCCCAGCGAATGCGTTGTGTGACGCGGATTTTAACCGGAAAATTGGACAGCACGCCATCCTGATTTTTCAGCCACACGTACTGGTCTTTTTTCAGTCCCCACAATTCTGCCACCTGCGGATTCACCCAAACTGCATTTTCAGGCATCAGGGCAACCAGGCTGCGGTTGTTGGCTGTGCGGCTGAAGGTGTGCATTGGTGCGCGGCCATAAATCAGACGGTAGTAACCTTCTTCCGGCTGATCGTGCGGCGTGTAAACCGGCATTGGGTCGAACCCGTTTTCTTCCAGTTCTTTCGAAAATAAATGTATTTTTCCTGAAGCCGTTTTGAATTGGAAATCCGATCCCGGTTCAATATATAAAGGTGTTTTTCGCTGAAGTTTTTTGGCGCCTACACGTTCCAGTTCTTCGAGCGATTGTCCCACCTGTTTCAATTGCCAGTCGATCACTTCGCGGAAATCGTTGAATTTATAGTATTCGCCCAATCCGAGTCGTTCGCCAATTTGCTTGGCAATCCACCACGATGGTTTGGTTTGGTACATCGGCTCAACAGCCGGACTGCGTAGCGCGATGGTTGG
>JAJZSZ010000328.1 GCA_021849365.1 Bacteroidota bacterium
ACAGTGTTTTTTGAAAATCCTGTAACTGAAATTCCAGTCAGGAGAATAGAAAACAGAATGATTTTGTAATTGCTAATAGACATTTCCATCATCTTTGGTTGTTAATTTCCCCAAAGGTAAAATATTTTGAAAATGTATTGGGCAAAAAAGTAGTTTTCGAAAGGGAAATTTAGGGGTTACTGCCAAACCTGGGGGTTGACAATCGAAATATCTTTGCGTCCATCAAAAAACCGAAGCAAATTTTCAGCGGCTT
The DNA here is from genome assembly GCA_021849365.1 of Bacteroidota bacterium. Classification (GTDB taxonomy): domain Bacteria; phylum Bacteroidota; class Bacteroidia; order Bacteroidales; family Prolixibacteraceae; genus Aquipluma. The sequence goes on from JAJZSZ010000328.1 coordinate 254, forward strand.
CCCTGCTGGTTTCAATTCTTGTTTCAATGGTGCCGGTTGCATTGTGTGGAGTCAGCACCACATTGTCCATGGTAAACAGTTCCGGGGTTATGATCGGTTCCTTTTCAAAAACGTCTAATCCGGCGCCGCCGAGTTTTCCATTCTGCAGGTATTTCACCAGCATCTTTTCATCAATCACGGCTCCTCTGGCCGTATTGATCAGGACTGCCCCTTTTTTCATTTTTTTCATGGCTGCTTCATCCAACAGGTGGTGGGTCTCGGCTGTATGCGGACAATGTACCGAGATTACATCCGACTTTTCGAGCAGTTTATCAAAACTGACGTACTTACAGTTGTAGGTTCTTTCAATCTCATCGGTTAATCGCGTCCGGTTGTAATAGATCACCTTCATGCCTGAAGCGATGGCCCTTCTGGCGAATGCTTTGCCAATCCTGCCCATTCCTATGATCCCAACCGTTTTGTCAAAGAGGCCAGTACCCAGATTCTCCATTATTCCCCACTTAAAATTGGGTTTGGTCCTGAGCTCACGGTCATTTAAGGCGATATTCCTGGTAAGGGATAAAAGCAAACCAAGCGCCATTTCAGCTGTTGGTTCTGTGACTGCATTCGGCGTATTGCAGACCACTACCCCCATTTCGGTGGCTTTGGCAACATCAATATTGTTGTACCCTACCCCAAAATTGGCAATAATCCGGAGCCTGGTTGCTTCTTTGAGCATTCCTGCTGTTAACGGTTTTACAAAGACAGAAAGAATTCCATCTACTTGAGGGATATACTTTTTAATCTCCTCATCCGAAAACGTAAAGTTCTCTGTCGGATAGATCAGTTCGCAATTTTGCTCAAGTTTTGCCAAACCTTGTTTAGGAATTGCTGCGATGACAAGAATTTTTGGTCTCATGCTTCACCTGGATTGATTAATACAATAAAACGCGTATAATAGAATCCCGTATAATAGAAGCGGGTGGAAGAGAGTAACAATGGCACCGACATGGTCAGATAGAGAAATGACAGGTAGCCAGGAGCTACCCAGCCAGTTTTCCTCAACGTAATCCCCATGGTAATCATCAAAGCCATAATCAGGTAGCTCCTGAAGTTAAAAAAGGAGAAAAGGCAGGGATAATCTTCTTTTAGCTGCAAAATCCGCAGGGTGTGCTTTAATGACAACTTTGAAAACATTTTCCAGTAAAAAATGAGGCCCCCAAAAAGGGCAAGGCCATACTCCAACCACAGATACTGACTGGACGGATCGACCATTTTAGATCCTTTAAACAGAAGCATGGAACCGGCAAAAGTCCACACGCCGGCAGCAACAAAAAGCAGCAGGCGTTTGGGTACAGCTGGTTTAAACCGGGAAAATTTATTCACATTAATATTTTAGACTACGCTTTTTAAATTCATAAATTCAACGGACCGCATCGTCATACTGAAGATGATACTTGGTGCAAATGAAGGGAAAAATTACGAATTTTATTTAACCAGTACCAAAATTTCGATGAATTGACCAGTTATTTTGACAACATTGTCTTGGAATTTCTGGGCTAACGAAATTTTTAAAATCCTGTTTACACAATCTACTTTACACCTTTCTCAATTCGTCCGGTTACTTCAGAAAACGCGCCGCGCCAGCGGGGGATTTTACTTTTCGATAGTAAGATAATTGGAGATAATTTTTGTGATAAGGACATTATGAAACGTGTCGATAGTGTAAATAATATACCAGACAGTTGCCCGGTTCCGGCGATAGGTCAAAACCTTATCTCCATACAACTTATGGGTGGAAGATGTAGTTCGGACATGATACTTTTTGTTTGACAGCGAAAAACATTTGACCTCAATATCATCAACATATTGCAGGGCATGTTCAAGCTCCAGCGGGCCTTTTTCCCAGGTTATCAAAGCCGTAAAAATGTTTTTTAAGTCATCGACGGCTTGGTGTGAGATATAGACAGCGGCCATATTTTATCTATGTGCTGTTATTTGGTTTGAGGATCGTTTTTGTACAATGATTTGACATGATTTCTGACCTCGTCAAAACCATCTTTAACAGGAACATATCCTTCATGGACTGGTTCTGAAATCTGGTCAGGATCAACAAACCGAACTACATCAGGATAACGGCGAAGTTCAGTAATTAATTTCAAACCAGCCGCCGTGTTTGTTTCAATTTGAACTGTAACAGTCATCTTGTTAATGAATTATTATGAATTAGCTTTACAAATATAACTATATTTAATCAAGTAATCAGACGCCAGCGGGGATGTCCGGATTATCCTCCTGTATGTCGCCAACGAAGGTTCATTCCCTTTCAGGGACCCCTTAATTTTTTATACAGCAGGTAAATGAACGCTCTTTATTGCTCAATTCGTACGGTTACTTCGGGACACACTCCGAGCCGGTAGAGCTTAGACTGTCAAGTTTTTCCATGATCCGTTTTATCTTAACGTTCTATACTTTAGTTGCTTTAAAAGTCATGTAGTATTTGTTCTTTTGTTATTATTCTGCTGGTTAGTCTCTTTATCGTTCTCGGATCAAAGTGCTTATTAATATTTTCAAGTCTTTCAATAAAATTGTCTATTTCGGATTCGTCATTGATTATTAGATAATTGATTTCATCAGGCATGAATCTTAATTTATAATGTAGTGCTACATTTTGGTTTGCATTCTTTTTAAAATCATCGTTGGAATACTCTTCTTTAGTCAGATGCCTGACAGCGAATTTCTTTGAAATTTCAGGAATCCATCTCCATTCTCTCTCATCATAAAATCTTCTTTTTATTAATTTCCCATCTCTGTACATTTTGCCAGAGTATGGCTTTGTGAACATTATAAAATCTGATACAAATTCTTTTAACTCTTCCGAATCTTCTTCATTCTTTTGATTTTCCAGTCTGTTAAACGACCAGCTTATCATATGTTCAATGTTCTTTGAAGTTCTTGCGTTTTTCCGCGTATAAATAATCGGGCTTAAATTTTGTTGGTAACCCCAGGATTTTCTAAGTCCAATTCCGTAATTGCCATAAACTCCAATATGTTGCTTGATCTTTGATAAAGGAATATCACAAAAGCATACCATTGGATAAGCCATCTCTAAATCATCAAGAGACGTAATGGTTAAATAGTCCATTTTTTCAAGACAATATCTCGGTTCAAAAGTTGTTCCCAAAATATCCATCAAATTCTCAATTGATTTTGTGAAATGAAAGAAAGTATTTGAACTTAAGTTTTCTGATATTTTTGTTGTCATTATGGTCAATTTACAATTATTGCAAACGGTTTCGGGCTTTGCCTTCGGGCGAATTTCAGAGCACAAAATTTTAATTTATTACAAAGTTCATTATAGAAGCACAAAGTTTCATGTTTGCACGTCAGCCCGCCTGACGCAAAACTCGTGTTATTAGCTGCTGCTCTTTACAGTTTTTGTCTGTGTTAAGCTTAAATAAAATATTGCTAATTCGCTTGATGCCGAAACTGCAAGTTTTACATAAATTCCGTCTAAAGACTTGAATTCAGGTGAATGTCCGTGCCCGGTTCCGTATGAGTTTCGTAATTCTGTAATTCCGTGAACGATGTTTGAAAACCCACCTAATATTTTGGCTATTGATGATTTAGCTAAATCTACACTTTCAATTTCAAATGGCATTAAGTTAATATGCTTATTAGTTTCTTTTACCAATCTCCCGACATCCCAATCTTTATCAAACTCTATTCCTTCTTCTTTCAGGATGTGTTTACAGCAAGTTTCGATTAACTCTTTTGAAATCCCTAATGCTAAATGTGGGTTACTTTCAATTGAGTTATTCATTAGTCTAATTTGCTTATTTACATACTCTTGAGTCAGTAATTCCGTAATTTGTACTGCTTTTTTGTCAACTTGAATTTGATGCTCACTTTTTAAGTAAGGTCTCCAATTTATCTCTCTGACATAAATTCCGTCTGATTGTCCTGATTCTGTTATTGCTGATTCAATAGCAGAAGTTTCATTTATATATTCCTCAAGTTTTCTATGTATTTTCAAAGGTACACTTATCGTAACTTCATACATATATGTTTCTTTGTCACTATCCATCGAAAACAGAGTATCTATGTAGAGTTGGTCAATTGAGCAATTATTAAGGAAATTGGCAGCCTTTTCTTCTTCCAATTCCATTAACCAATTATATATGTGTCCTTTTAATCCGTCCATTTTTGTTTTTTGCATATTTTTCTTTTGAGTTGCAGCTAACGTTTATATCCGCTACAAACATGCTCCTATTCGCTGAACTTGTTTATATGTTGAGGCAGGTTTGTCGTCGGTTATACAAAAGTAAACTTACCCAATAATATTTAAACCCCAAAGCTTTAGGCAGGAAAATTGTGCCAGGCACCTCTGTGATGCGGTTATTCAATAATTAAGGCATCATCCTAATTGGCAATCAATATTTCGGCTAAAGCCGTGGCGGAATATGTGCGCATTTGGTCAACGCCATTAATGGCGTTGCCAGTCCGTTCCCCATTTTGCGGTATACCTGTCATTCGGATTATGGCGGTTTCGTTATTCGTCCGACCTGATTAGCCGTAGCCTTCAGGCTACGGTCATGAGAACCACCCTCCAGGCACGGGCTTCAGCCCAAATTGGTTGCCAACATTTCGGCTAAAGCCATTTCCGGGACAATCATTCAATCAACAACGTCCTAAATGGTCAACGCCATTAATGGCGTTGCTAGTTATCCAAACCGTTATCTAAGGCTTTCGAGGCAGGTCAAAGGGAGTATTTAGAGACCGTGTTTCATTTTTTTGAGAAAATTTTCAAAAAAACAGGGGTACATAATAAATTATTTCTATTTTTGTCGCAAAGAAAAGAACAATGACAACACGTTTGGCAAATACATATTGGTGGTGGCTGCTTTATAACTTTCAAAAGTCGTAAGGAAGCAACGCCTGCATTTACCCGAATCAATAAAGTACAAAAGAGGCCTGTCGCACCTGCGACAGGCCTCTTGTTTTTTATCGAAAATAGGATGAAAGAAGGGAAAAAGATATGAGTTATGAGATATGAGTTATAAGATATGAGATATGAGTTATGAGAATCGGCTA